>JAEEUY010000144.1 GCA_016290715.1 Bacteroidales bacterium | reverse complement strand
GACACATTGACCGTTTGAGCGACGGCTTCAACCATCCCTTGTAAGGCCCTTGCACATTCACCTATGAATCCAAAACTCATTTTTGCTTTCTTTTCTTAATGATAATGATAACCACAATCACAGCCGCAGCCAGCAAACCAATTGTAAGGTAGCTGCTGCTGCCACCGGTCGCTTGGTCTTTCGATTTCAGGTAGTCGCTTAAAACAGACGAAGAAGAGGAGGAAGATGTAGAGATGTTTTCAGAGCGCAAATTTGTCAGCTTATTGTAATATTCATCCCGATTTTTTTTCTTCTGGCCTCCACTATTCCCAGCTCCAAAGCCGATGGTGAAGTAGTTTTTATGGTATTTCGGGCCCTTCTTGGGAACACCAAAAAGGGCGCAAAATACACGGTACATCTCGTACATATCAGCACCTTCATTGCAATAGATTTTGATCTTCCATCCCAAACTTCCATCTGCCGGTGCTTTTTCAAGCCGCTTAATCGACGCAATGGTATTAGCCACCTCTTCGGTTGTAAGGCCATACGCCTCCGGATCAAAGTATTTAAGATTTCCTAATACAATCATTATTTTACAATTAAATAGATTACTACTACTGCGGCAATCAAACCACCGACCAACCACCAGTTAATTCCACCATCAGCACTTTTTTCCTTCAGTTCAGCCTCTTGTGCAGCCGCTATTTTGTCTGGAATAGTAGTCGCAGATGGATTCTTTTTGATTTCAAATGGTTTTTTGGTTGCCGTTGAAGAAGATGATGTGGTTGCTGTCCCCTGAGCTTGAGAACCCACAAATTTGACTGTGTGGCCATACGAATTGGTGGCAGAATAGTCCCCATCAAGCGTATATTTCCCAGAAAATAGTTTGTCTATATACCATTTTACTGTGGATCGCTGGGAATCATTATTGATAATAAGATACAGATTCTTTGCATCTTTACTAAAGGAATGTTGTATGGTTCCCAGTTGCACATTGGCAATAATTATATCCTGGATATCCGCAATGGCTTCCGGCCATGGACTTGACAAGGTTATTTTGATACACTTACCTCCCCCAACTACCAGCCCACCACCAGTAGGTGCATTTGCTGTAGTTATAGATTTGATAGCTCCGATTATGGAATTGAGACGCTTGCATCCTATACTGATAGGATCATTCATCCACAGAGAAGAACCTGTTTTTATGCCTCCAAATCCGGGTTGGAACTGTAGCTTATTTATTTTTTTATTCATACTACTGTTTGTTTAACATCAGGAATAAAATACCGATCAAAAGGATGTTTGTGATGGATATTTCATATCCGCAAATAGTGATTGTTTCCATATTATTTCTCCTGTTTTTTACTGTAAATTCTTCAGCAACATCTACGCCATCAGCGTTTTCATCCATGCCTTCAATGCGTTCCAGCTCCTCGGCAGCTTCCTTATTGCCGTGCTTGGCATCTATTCTAAGAGCCTCCATATACAGAGCCTCAAGACGCGTCTCATCCTTCACACCCACTTTAAAGAGTGCTGATAGTGCCCTTCTGAGGCTATGCTTTGTCTTGCCGGCTATTTTGTGCAGGGCAACCCTGTCGGCCTCTATTTCGGAATACTCCGGATGGAGGTAGTGTGCGATCTCGTGCTCAATGATAAACTGCTGCTGCAACTTATCATAGTGATTCCACACATCACGGTTGATAAGGATTATGCCGGTATCCACATCAACAGCGGCCGGGCACATTTGCAATTGGCTTGAATCTGTTATCCGATATTCCATACTAATTTTTCAAGGCGATGAACAAAACAAGTGCAAGAACAGCAACGCCGCCGATTATCCAAATCAGACTGCTGGATCCGCTATTGTTGTAAGATGGGTAATAGCTGTAGTAAGGATCATCCTGGTATGATGGCTTCTTAAGCCAAGAGAAACTACTTAACAATTGCGACGCTCCAGTAGCAACAGTACCGACAAGATTTGTGATCTCATCGTTACTCCACTCACGCTTGCTGGTATTAGAAGAAGAAGTATTATTAACATAATCACCAGCATTTTTAAGGAAACCGGCATTTGCTTTGTCCAGATCATCCTTTGCCAATGATGATACAAATGGATTATACATATATTTTAATTTAGCCATATCTCTAAACTTAAAATGCCCAGCCCAATTAAGGGTTGGGCATTGAAACACAACCTTTTATTACTTAGAATCTCAAGTTGAACGTCATGGTAACGCCAGCTGGGATGATGGCAAAGAGCATGGTAATATCGCTAATTTCCAACTCATTAGCCGTAAAGTCGATAGTAACTCTATCGCTCTGGTATTGGTAAGCGGAGAAGAAGTTACGCAATTGAATGTCCTTTTGTTGAGGAGTATTAAAAGGACTGGAGGCAGATACCGTGAGAATACTATTCCAAGCATCGGCATAATTTTGTCCAGATGCCACGATTTGCAGCCCCTTCAACGGTCTTGGGTTCATACGCATGTAATCATGGAACGAACGGATGGTTTTGGAGGTATCTGCTGCTGTAAAGGTAACAGATTTGCCACCGCCGGAATATGTACCGTCATCCGCGCATACATCTACTGGATAGCCGGCATTTACAAGCACAGAAGGATCGAAGTAGTTTTTGGTTGCAACAGCACCATTGACTTCATAACTTGCTGTATCGTAATGGCCAACGAGTAAGGCAGCTTTGATAGCCGCACCGCCGCCATTGTTTACGGAAAAAGTGAATTGATCAGAGAGACCAGATACAACGGATTTAGCATCGCTAATAACGATAGCATTGGCATCCAAACCGTCAGCGCGTCTCAGATTTTGAATTTTACTTTTGATATACTCTTTTTTCATATCTATTTTTTTTTAGTGATTCTTACTCTTCTGTGCCGGTTTCCGGTTCAGACATTTTTTTAACTTTCATGTAGGTGAAAACTGCCAATGCAGCAACCGCAATGATGATAATTTCAATGTGATCTTTGATGAATTTCATGGTTTTATATTTTAATTAATAATTAATAAATGATTAGCGTCAAAAGGCGCCGCATAAAAAAACTGTCTAATTAACTGGCAACTTTCGTTTCAATGCCTCCATAGCAAGAATAGCAGTACCCAGCTGCATACCATTGTTATTTGATGCAAATTCACGATCCTTTCCAAGTGCCTCCATATACTTATTCCATAATGGAACAAAGGTTTGCCATTCATTGGAATTGATGCTCCCTGTCCTTGCGATGTATTGTTTAACAGCCGCATCAGTCTTTTTGCCCCAGATACCGTCAGCAGTTAACAGTGAAGAATTACCGCTAACACCATTAATGATTTTTTGTAAACCCCGTACACGAGTACCGCGACTGCCATAACGCAATGGGAAGTCATCATTACCCGAACTGGAGGAAGAGCTGGAAGATGAACCGCCACTGCTTGAATTGCTACTATTACCAGATGAGGTTCTGTTACCAGAAGAGTTGCTACTACTGCTATTGTTCTTGCGTTTGCGCAAGATTAAAATAGTAACAACCGCCACAATGGCCAATATAATCAGTACGATTATTATTTTCTTTCCCTTCATTTGCGTGCAATCTCCATATATATAGCGTTGTATTGGCTGCTGGTTATGCCATTTTTCCAATCAGGTTCAAATTTCACAACGGCAGCTTGTGTCTTATCTCCCCAAACACCATCTACAGCTAAATTGCAGTTGTATATTTCGTTGAAATATCTCTGGACAACTTTAACCTGCTCCCCACTATCACCTTTCTTTAATATGATTTTATTAGAAAATAAGGTGTTAGATGTGGAATTGTCGATATTAGCGTTTTCATCTTGTCTTCTATTAGAGACCAAGATACCGCCTTGTTGGTTCTTATTCCTACGGACAAGGTAAATAATAAGGCCGGCAACCGCCACCGCAAGAATAACCCACAAATACCAATACTTATTCATTTTTTTTTAAGTTAATAATAAATCGGCGGCAAAAGTACAAGGTGACAAAATGTCAGGTTCCCACAATTGCCAACAATTGCCTACAATTGCCCACAATTGCCCACAATTGCCCACAATGAACACAAAAAAAAGTCCCAGAATTGTAGTTAATTCTGGGACGGCCTGAATCGTAAAAGCGGCGCTTAATAACGATCAATCTACAATCTGGCGCCTTATTAAGGTTCTCCCAAATGTTCCATGATTAATTTTACCTGCCTGATAGAGTAGTAGTAACCACGTTCCGGGACAATATTTTTTAAGGAATCACATCCAAGCCATTTGCGCATGGTCTTGATCGATACATGGTAAAGGACAGCAAGCTCCTTGAGTGTGCATGGTTTGTATGTTATTTTGGTGTGTTCCATTTTCCTTTGATTTGATCATCAAACAGCATAATTTCATGGTAATATGGATTTCCGGCTAACACTTTCTTTGAGATGCGTTTTTGAGCATCAATGACGCGCTGGAATATATCCTCCCGAATGTCCTTTTTGCGTGAGCTAAAATTCTCCACACTGTTAAACAGAACCATCCATTGAGCAAAAGTGAATACCCGTGGCGGGAACTGCCTCAAACCGTGAGCAACCATATATATATCCACCCCATTCTGCCGGTGCCGTGTGTAGATCCATTGCAGGCACTCTGGCGTTTGGGAGGTAAGATATGCCATGGCATCATCCAGTACCAAATCACCGCCGGAATAACTCTTACAGATAAATTCCAATTCCTCCGGCGATTTGTAAACCACCCGCCGAACTCCCGTAAATGAGCGTATCTCCTTAAGGTTCAAATCCGGATAGTTTCTCCACTCAAAACTATCCGGCGTAATGATGATCGCCTTATTGGATTTGCTTACTATCTCATTGGCCAGCCATGTGGTCTTGCCCGTTCCGTTGATTCCGCATATCAGCGTTAGTTCCGTCTTGCGCTTGTTCATAGGATATTTGTTTTACATCTGTTTTGGGAGGCAATTTTATTTCGGCGAATTTTGGCAGGTAAACAGCACCAATTGCCGTTATGAGCAAAACCCCCGGACTCATTTCAAAGCTGGTTTCTTTCAGGTAGTTTGCAAAGGCATCCTGCAGCGTTTCTTTTTCGTCGCGATCCAACTTGAAAGTTTCCTTGTTATCCTTATTTTTGGTAAAGAAAACAACCAATGCCGGCACCATCACATCCATGATGGAGACCAACAGCTCTGCAGTCGGTTGGGTCAGTTTAAGTTTATTCAGATCATTATGCACGTCCTTATCCGTTATTTCAAGCTCCTCCGGATCGTCGGATGGAGTGTAGAAATCTGGAGTTTGGTCCGGCTCGTCGTAATCCTCTATGGCCAGCTCCCTGTTGCGCTTCCATAGGGCGGCATCGTCGTTTACTATTTCGCTTGGTTTTTCCATTTCAAAAAGCTTTTAATTAAATCGCTGATTCTACTTGATTTTTCAATATTTCCTATTACCCACTCGCCACGCTTGAACTCCATTATACATTTGTGGATGTAGTATTTTCCATCCTTCTCTTTCTTGATAATTGCTATATTGCAACCATTTTTAGGCATCGAATTACATTCCAATAACTCATCGCCTGCCTGCGTTATTTTCTCCTCAGTAAGGACATTTTCTATCAACCTGTCCGGTATTAAGCTAAGTACACCCATTATTCACACTCCTTTCTTAATTTATCCACGACAGAATCCGGCAAAGACTTTAAATTACCATTGAGATCCCCTTTGATAAATCTGCTTTCGATAAAGTAGTTTACAACATCGCTGGGGCTCCAGTTTTGATCTCTCCTTTCTCCTTCCCTCTTAGCCACTTCTCGCAGCACCAGCATATTTATCTTGTCAATTTCAAATACAACCTGGTTGCCTGACAATTTTACCTTTTGCGAACTCAGCGACTTTTCAGCTTCCATTTCGCTTGAAAGATCTTGGAATTTCTTAATCATTTCGTCCAAATCATGCTGCAAGTCCTTTTCATGTTGGATTTTATCACGCAAATTAGCACGCAAATCCTCATTTGATGCTCTCAATGATTTGATTTCCTCGCTGTTTTTGTCGTTTACTTTGATGGGATCATAGAAACGCTGCAAGAGGTTTGTAAACACCTCATTCCACGTTGCCGCGCCTAATTCCTTGTTTACCTGTTCCAAAAGCTCCATATTTGTTTCGCTGAGTTGGAACGATCTGGGTTTGATTTTTTCGATTTCTGCCATAATTTTATTGTTTATTGGTGATTTGTATTATTTATTTTGTATTTTTGCAGTGTTGAGAGATTCGGAAACGGATAAAAACAACAGGATTATCAAGACGTAAGAGGTGGGCACAGAGCACATACTCGCCGAAATTCTCAAACTTTCTTTTTCCTTTTTCTAAGTTCCTTTACAGCAAGTTTTTTCTTGCCAGTTCGTATTTCCTCCACATAGTAGTATTCATCAATAATTTCTTTAACATAGGTAATCGCCTCCAAACCTTGTTTTGTTTTGCTAACCCAAATTCTATCATATTCCTTTTGAATAATAGGGATAAGCAAAAAATCCTGATTAGATATGCTATTTCTATCTTTGCTACATTTACCATGTCTCTTAATTAAATGTCGGACATCATCACTATATATATAGTGGCTGAAACCGGATATATCAAGATTCATTTCATTTTTGCACAACTTTGCAAATTTTTCATCCACAAGAAATAGATCTGCTCCCT
>JAEEUY010000143.1 GCA_016290715.1 Bacteroidales bacterium | reverse complement strand
CCAACTGTCATAATCGAAATGCGTGCTTAACGCTATGGGCTGGGACAGGAACGGGAGCGCATAGATGCGGGTCTCCGCAACCACCTCGCCCATATTCCCGTACTGGTAGCAGACCACGCCGCTCTCATCGTAAAGGGAATCGTGCAGAACTTCAACAACTAATATGCTACGACTTGGTTTCATATTTATAACTGCTGTTCAGTTTTGGAGGCCATTTAGTCTATTTACATAATCTTGAAAATCCTCTCTATCCGCATACTTAAGTTTATACTTATTTCTTTTTTTCTTTTCAAATACCATTGTGTACCAATTGCATTTTAAAACAATTATTCTTTTATTTGTTTGAATTTGTACAGATTGAATAAATTTTTTCTTCTTAGGACAAATTCCCTTTCTATTAACAACATCTACTTTTCCCTGCTTAATATATTCTCTATTATCAGGTAAAATAATATATAGAGTATCAGATTTATTGAATGTAGTATCATAACTTACAATTCTTCTATAATCTCTATTATGAAGACATTCTTTTGGAAAATAAATATCTTTTTCCATATTTTTAAATTCCCTTTTTGCTAATGAGTATTTCAGCAGAATTATAGAATTATTTTGTCCCATACATATTGGAAAACAAAAGAATAATAAAATAATGAAACTTAATATTTTACTCATGATCCTCTCCATTTCTTTCTGGTAAGTTTAAAATTCTTAATGCTATATTTTGATATTCAACCCTTTTTCTTTTTGAATCATTTCCGTTTACATTTTTCGCTGTAAAATAATTAAGAAATTCATCAAGTGTTTCATGAACAAAAGTTGCAATAGGATCACCTGTCATAACATCCTGATTATCTGTTGTTAAATTATTTTTTACAGAATTATCAACACCAATCATGTAACTTGAATAATATTTACTCCACATTGTTGTTCCACCACCTAGATTCGAAAATTCTGTATCAAATTTAATTGGATCTGAAAGATTTCCATTTTGATCTATTTCATAGACATAATCAGGAAAACTAAATTTCTTTACATTGTTGTCTACTTTTATTATTGCCGTCTCACTTCTATCTATTGCTTCTTTGAATCCATTTAAAAGTTTTTGCTGATCAGGACTCAATGACGCATAAACCTTGTCAAATTGTTTTGTTCTAATTTTTACTTGTTTGAATAAATTAAACGAAAACATTTTACTAGTGCCAAATAATTGCTTGAAATAGTTCTTCATTTGTCGTTTTGAATAATGATCGAATGCTTCCAACTTTTCCCCGCTCGGATCCACGTACTTCACCGGATTATTTGCACAATACGCATATGGTGTCATCCAGAAGTACTTCTCAAACATCGCATCCCTGCTGGTGAACACCGGCGGTTTGTAGTAGCGTGCCTCGTAGTAGTACATGCCCGTTTCCTCGTCAAGTTCCTTGGCGTTGAAGCTGTACTTGGGTATAATGTCGTTGCCGAAGTTGGCGTTGTACTCTGTGGTTATCTCACCAAACGGAGCGTAAAGGAAGCCTTGGGTGATGGTGGCGTTGTTGTCTGTTACAAACGCGGTGCTGCCGAGGTGGTTGGTGTGGTAATAGAAGATGTCAGAGGTGGCATTGACGGGTTGCAGGGAATTAAGTTCCACTGTTCCCTGAAAATCTACAGGCTGCCCGTCCGAAACAAGTTCCTGTATGTTTTCGCGGAATTTCTCCTCCGCACACATCATACGGTAATCCAAACGGTCATTGCTTGTCGCGTCTGTTGGATGGGTATTGCTACCGAGGCGGCTGGCAATGCGCTCGCTGCCGTTATAGTAATGTTTCGTATATTCCCCATTCTGGTTGAAATTGATGTATGCGTTGGGGTAGAACATGGCACTTTGCAACTGCAAATCCAACGGTTCCGGCTGCCCGTTGACCCACTGGTTCTGGTTGAGAAAACTCAACTTGTAGCTGCGGGTGTTGGCGGCGTTGTAGCCGTAGTATGCGAAATCCAGACCGTTGTTGCTGTATGCCTTGAGGTTCGCTGCGGAGTTGAACAGGTAGTATTCAGTGAAGGAATTCTGTGCCTGCACGTCACGCTTGCGCAAAGAGCCGTTAATGCCGAAAGCGAGTGTCTCCGTCGCCACATTGTTGTTCGCATCGGTGATGGTGCGCTGTTGGGGCGCGAACAGGGTCTGGCTGTTGCCTATGCTGTTGTAGGAAGGATAGGTATAGGCCTGCGTTTCCGATTGTGTGCTATTGTGTTGCATATCTCTCTGCGTGAGGCCATAGCTGCTGATCTTGCCCCAGTTGCCGTAAGTGACCGCCAGCTGGTAATTGCTCACCGATGGCTGGCCACTGACCACTGACTGCGCTGCGGTAAGCTGGTCGGCCGCATCGTAGGTAAAACTCTCTGTGAATGTCTGGTTATTCCGCCACGGGCAGCTGCTCGTCACCTGCGTCACGTTGCCCACCGGGTCATAGGTGTAGGCAAAGGAGGAAATCTGACTGTTGCCGTTCATGGTGGTGATTGTAGAAAGCCTCCGCGTAAGGTTGTCGTAGCTGTAGTTGGTCTTCAGCCCGTTGCCGTACTTCTGGCTTGTCTTTGCACCGAACCTGTCATACTTCACACTGTCAAGATATTTGTAGTTGCTGTTGTTGGTAATGCTTTGCAGCTGTCCGCCGAGGTCATACTGGTATTTCAACCTTTCCCCGTCAGGGTAGAATATGCTGTCCACACGTCCCCAGGAATCATAGCGGAACTGCGTTGCAAGTGCTATGGGCTGCGAAAGGAACGGAAGCGCGTAGATTCTGGTTTCCCGGATCACCTCTCCCATGATTTAAATGTTTTAATTACTTTCATGTTGATAGAAGCCAAATAACACATAGATAACACACATGCGGTTTCCGGCATACTACTTGAAAAATCTCTTAAATCCCCTATTATCCAAGCACTACTCATTTCTTTTCCCTGCTTAACAAATATTGACGTATGATAGATAGATAAATCATTTGAATAATCAATTAAGCCAAATTCATATAGCATTTTATTAATGTTATCGTCAAATATTCGATTTTCCAAAGCAATAGGTTTCATCATTATCCAAATCTTACATTTATTGCAATGTTTTGAAAAACAAATTATTGAGCAACCATGCCATATCCCGTTCCTCTTATATATAAACAATTCTAATGATTTAGGTAATTGGTCATTTTTATCATTTGATAATGGATACTGAAAAAATATTAATGTATCAGGAGAGCCAATTTTCACAAATATCTTATTATATGGATAATTATTCAATAGAGTGACATAATAACTTATCTGATTATTTAATAATGTGTCTCTCATTGATTGTGCATATCCACTTCGTTGAGTTATTAATAGAGCTACAAAAAACGTTATTAATTTAATGATTTTCATAATATTATATTTTAGTGAAATGGACTTGCTTTTCCTCTTCTTATTTCACGACTGCCGTATTTACCTTTAAAAATAGAGCGGCATAAATTTTCAAAATCAGTTGTTAAGCTGTTATTCTTTTCCCCATGTATATTTTGAGAATGGTAGTATGCATGTCCACCTACTTCATGCAAAATTGATATAGATTGATTATCTTCTCGTTGTGGACATTCTCTCAAAATGCCATCTAATTTATAAAGAGGATTTCTACTAATATATACATTTGCACCATTACCATAATTATTTATTAATCCAGTAGCAAATCTTTCTTTTAAAGTAGTTTCATTGATTTTGTAATCATTATCAACTACTTGAACATTAACATTATAATTTTCATCACAACATAATGATTTATAATGTTCTATTATTATTTTCTGTTCCTCAGAATATGTGTATTCTGTTTCTTTTTCAGTATAAATCACTTTTCCGGTTTTTTCGTCATATGAAAAAGGAATGATCTCCAACTTATTATCAAAAACCGACTTAAATGCTTGTAATTGAACTTGCCAAGCTTCTTTTGTCATGGTTAAACTATCTCCACTCGGATCCACATACTTCACCGGATTATTTGCACAATACGCATATGGTGTCATCCAGAAATATTTTTCAAACATCGCATCCCTGCTTGTGAACACCGGCGGTTTGTAGTATCTTGCCTCGTAATAGTACATACCCGTCTCTTCGTCTAATTCCTTGGCGTTGAAGGCATATTTGGGCAGCACGTTGTTGCCGAAGTTGGCGTTGTATTCCGTGGTGATTTCGCCAAAGGGAGCATACAGGAAGCCTTGGGTTATGATGGCGTTGTTGTCGGTGACGTAGGCGGTGCTTCCCAAATGGTTCGTATGGTAGTAGAATATGTTGGAGGTGGCGTTGGTGGGGTGCAGGGAAGTAATCTCCACGGATGGCGTTTCTATTGGAACATCCCCTG
>JAEEUY010000142.1 GCA_016290715.1 Bacteroidales bacterium | reverse complement strand
GATGTGGGGAACATCTTTAGGAACCCCTTCCAAGAAGTGCATATATTTTTCTGCTGTCAGCGGGTATTGGTCCCAGCTTTGATCCATGAAACGCAAGGTGATATCATCACAAAGCGCATAATTGCGCAGCAGCAGTTTCAAGTCAGTTTGAAAAGGGTTGCAGTATAAGTAGCCCGGGTCTTTCCATGCTAGAATATGCTTCGCTCCTTCGGTTAACACCGTTTTATATCCCATATCATAAAGCCATTCACCAATCTCATCAGAATAAATCATTTCTGTATTGCAAAAAGTGGTCGGTGTAATGTCAAAATACTTTTTTAACAGACCTTCTTGTAACTTGACTTGTTCAGTGAATGTACTTTTATTGTTTAAGGAAGCCAAACTATGCGTAAATGTATTTCCGGTGATTTCTACGTGTCCCGTGGCTAAAAGTTCCTTGAAACTATCAATTACTTCAGGACAATATTTGTGAAATAATTCAATAGAACTACCTGCAATACTGTAACTTACAGCTATCCTATTGGGAAACTTCCTAATAAGATCCAAAATGAGTTTATTGGCAGGTATATAGCATCTTTCAGCTAAACGATTCACCAGATAACTATTTTGAAAATCATCAAAATAGTCGTGGTGGACATTAATATCAAAAAAGCGATAAGTTCTTAACCGGAACGGCTGGCTAATTTGAAAATGGAAGCATATTTTACGCATATACTTAATTATGAGATGTTTATAAATTTATTCTTGCGGAATTACCACAGGAAAACTATGGTTAAATTCCATTCTGTATGGTTGTCCGATAATATTGGTCAGAAAGTCAGTATATTGAGGAGTGAAGTTGAAGGTATTGGCATCGTAATATTTTTTTGGAAGCGGGAAGTTGCCAATATTTCCCATGTCGATAGCCCCAGTGTGGTACTCTTCAAGTTCATTGTAGGGAACAATGTCTTTGAGAACAGGCATTTTGCCATAGTCTTGACGAAGGAGAAGATCGGTAACCTTGTCGGCTAAGGTGGCAGTTAAACGGCGGTCGTACTCGTAGCACTTGCCGGAGCGGGGGATATAACCGGAAATTTGTCCGCGTGCTTCTACCCCAATCCGTTTGGAAATCTCCGAAGCAATCACTCCGCTGATGCCTCCAAATCGAGGATGTCCATACTCATCCAAATCAGGACTGGCATAAATCATTTCCAATTCACCTTTCTCATCGTTCCACCATCTTACTCCTTCTGATACAGCAATAATCAAACTCTTTGTCGCAGAACGGAGATATTGTTCTTTAACATATTCAAAAAAGAAATCCTTGCGCTCGCGGGTCATCTCCACTTCCGGAATCAAGGAGATTTGTGCTCCGCCGAAAGAGGCTGTTCCTGTCAACCAGCCCGCATCTCTTCCCATCACTTCTAAAACCATGATTCGTTGATGGGATTCATTGGTCGTATGCAGTTTGCTTGTCAGCTTTTTGATAGCCATAGCTGCAGAGGGAAACCCCGGACAAAGCACCGTCTCGTAATCTTTTCCTTGGTAGTGGTGCATAGTGCGGGTACGCAGGTCGTTGTCAATGGTTTTCGGGAAACCAATCACCGGAATGCCGTATTTTTCATATAATCTTTTGGCAGCGCCGTTGGTGTCGTCGCCTCCAATAGTAACAAGAACATCAATTTTGTAACGTTCAATGTTGCGGAGAATTTGTTGCGTACGGTCTTCCGGATTCTTCTTGCTCGGAAATGGATTGGTTCTGCTGGATAATAATCCTGTTCCACCATAAATGCCATTGTACGGGATGTTGGTTAAGTCAACAAGATCGCCGTCACCGAGCAAGCCTTTCCATCCACGGAGAATGCCATATACTTTGTAGCCCAGCATGGAGGCACGGTTACGAACATATTCAATGCTTGAATTGATAGCGGGGGTGTCGCCACCGCCAGATAAAATTGCTAAAGTTTTGCCAGCAAATAATTTGTTAGGAATCATATACTTAATAATTAATTACCAAAAACATTTTGTAAAATCGTACTGGTGCGATGACTTTCGTCGGCGCGAACCAATGCTTCCTCTTTTTCCATCTCTGAATAGAAAGCGGATAGCAAATGACTCATTACACAACTTTGAAAATCCACACTGATGGGAGTGTGGGTTATTTCATTGTATCTTGAAAGAATGTTATTCCAAAATTGGGTGGCTCCGGTATTGTTTAATTGCAGGGATAGGGCAGAATTAAGGCTGTTAGTCAATGAACCATTGCACGATGAACGGAAGTAGTCGGTAATGGCATTGTTGGCCCCTTTGATTAATTCATCAGGGTGAGAAGCTGTGAGAGAGGATATGAGAGTTCCGCTTTGGGAACCTAAGTAGGCACCCATATTGACACAAGTAAGATCGATTTTTACTAAAAGCGAATCAACGATGTCGGCCTCACCATAAAGGCTAAGCGTATCTTTCATCCTTTGCAATTCAGGGATGAAACTAATGGACATCCGGTAGGTTTCATCTTCCACAAATCTCAAATCCGTGCAAAGGTGCTCAATGGCAGTATCTTTAGAAACAGTGAGACAAGAGCGGATGGCATTCGTTAACTCAGTATTGGTAAAAAGTTGCTCGATATAGTCGCCCGACTTATCCTCACAAGAACAACAAATGAGCGTTATTAGTGCAATAAAAAGAACTTTAAATCTTTGCATATTCATAAAAATTATGAGTGCAAAAATAACTATTTTTGCCAAAAGTTTATTGAAAAAAATGAAAAATATAGTTCATCTTCCCATAATTGATTCCACTAATTTAGAAATGTCGCGCAGAATTTTATCTAATAAATTGTTTTTCAATAGTTTAGAAGAACCATATATGCTCTATGCCGACTATCAAAGCGGGGGAAGGGGACAAGGAAAAAATGTATGGGAAAGTGAGCAGGGGGCTAACATTTTGGCTACCATTTATTTCCGTCCTGATATTATTGCAAGTCAGCAATTCGTTTTTAATCAGTATTTTGCTTTGACTACCCGTGATTTTTTGTTACAGTATGTCCCTGATGTGCAAATTAAATGGCCGAACGATTTGTATGTGCAAAACAAGAAACTTGCCGGTATTTTGATTGAGCATACTTTGAGTGGGGAGCGTTTGGAGTATTCTATAGCAGGTATAGGAATGAATGTCAACCAAACACATTTTTCGGATGATTTGCCCAATCCGGTTTCCTTAGCCCAGATTACGGGGCATCACTATCGGATTCAGGAGATGGCAGAGCATTATTTTGATTGTTTGAAAGAATCTTATTTGTTGTTAAAAAATGGGTTTTTTGTCAAGGATTTGCAAAAAGAGTACTTGTCTTGTTTGTATCAGTATGAACGGTATTGTCCATATATAATCCGGGGCGAGCAGGTGTCAGCCAAAATTGTGGGCACCGACCCATTCGGCCGCCTGCAATTGGTGCGGGGAGATGGGAAACAAGAAATTTGTGGATTAAAAGAAATTATTTATTTGTAATTTTAAAAAAAAGATGTATTTTTGCAGTCTCAAATGAAAAGGATGGGGCGTTAGCTCAGTTGGCTAGAGCGTTTGACTGGCAGTCAAGAGGTCGTGAGTTCGATTCTCATACGCTCCACAAAGAAAATCAAGCACTTGTAAGGAAACTTGCGAGTGCTTTTTTGTTGGGGTAACTCAAATTATCATCTTGCACAAATCGTAACACCTTTTCTTTGAAAAAAGTGTTCTTCTTGTCATTTAACACTTAAATTCCTCCGCTTTGTAGTCGCCACGGTCAACTACCATTTCATAGCCTATCTTTCGGATACGTTGTTCTGTGCATACTTTGCATTGGGCCGACTCTTCGCCAGTGCAGATTTTGCCATCATAGATGGCGTAGTCTTTACGATGCTCGGTGGGGGAGAGGTTGGGCATTAATACATTAGCCCCATATTGTATTCCCAATTCCCGTCCTTGCGGATGCAGTGTCCCCAAGGCTGTGGTTGCTGGCAGCAAAACAGGAGGTTGTAATAACCGAATGATGGCAAGCAGACGCAAAGTGTAGGAGACTTTTCCATTGGGTTGGCCGGCAAAGGGTGTGTCGTGTGCGGAAATAAAAGGACCGATGCCTACCATTTGGGGACGGAATTTGCGAATAAATTGCAAATCAGCATATAATGTGTCAAAGGTTTGGTAGGGTGAGCCTACCATAAAGCCACAGCCTACCTGATAGCCGATTTTTTTTAGGTCGCAGAGACATTCCATGCGGTGCTGCCATGACATTTCAGCGGGGTGCAACTTGGCATAATGCTCGGGAGATGCTGTCTCATGGCGCAGCAAGTAACGGTTGGCGCCAGCATCATAGAGTGCTTGGTAGCTTTCGTGGCTGCGTTCTCCTAACGACAAAGTGATGGCACAATCGGGATAACGGTTGCGCACTGTGCTCACAATACGGCACATCCGCTTGTCGTCAAACCAGCCATCCTCACCACCTTGCATTACAAAAGTACGGAACCCTAACTGATAACCCTCTTCACAGCATGCATAAATCTGTTCGTCGGTTAGCCGGTAGCGAACAGCGAATGGGTTACTTCGCCGCAAACCGCAATAAAGACAGTCGTTTTTGCAATAATTTGAGATTTCAATGAGCCCACGAATGTATATTTTGTTGCCATAAATTGCATTCGCTACGCCACGCGCTGCTTGCCGTAACGCTTCAACAGTTACCTCATCGTCGGTGGTCAGAATTTGTTCTAATTCTTCCCGCGTGATGTTTTGTGTTTGTTGAATTTTTTCTATTATATTCATAATCAATGAAGTAACATTAAATAAAAAGGGGAATGCCTATGTTGGAGTCAAAAACTCAACTGTTTGATTTTTTGAAATAGTTCCGGAAAGCGTTGCTCCATTACCACGGGACGGCCGTTTTCCAAAAAACAGTGAGTGCTCGTCGCGAGGCAGACTAATTTCCCGTTCACTTTCATCGTATAAGTGAAGCTGATTTTCAGGGCAGTCATTTCTGAAATTTTCACTTCAATGGAAATTACATCTTTGAAAGTGCAGGGACTCTTGTAGTTACAACTGATAGCGGTTACAGGAGATACTACACCATCGGCCTCCATTTGGTCGAAACCATAACCAAGTTGATCCATCCAATCCACCCGAGCTTCTTCCATAAAACGGACATAGTTAGCATGATGAACGATGCCCATTTTGTCGCATTCATAATATTTTACAACGTGTTCGTAAGGATGCATAGTGTTACAGGGTTAATCAGATGGCAAAAGTACAATATAATTTGTTAATAGGAGTTATTTTTATGTTTCTTTGGATAGGATGATATTGTTTTTTTGAATATCTTTGCCGCTGTATTAGATGAAGTGAAAAAGTATATTATAAATAATATTTGATAATTAATTGTAGCACAAAGGATTATACACTAATTTAACTTCAAGATGATGAAAGAAAATTTTAATCTCACACCAACTACCGCCGATTCTATCGTGCACACATTAAGCGAAGATGACTACAAATTGCTTCTGGAGCACTTGGCTGCTGACATCAAGAGTACCAGAATCTCCATCGCCAGACGGATTAATGGCTCTGTTATGCAGCTTTATTGGAAAATTGGGCAGCAACTTTCGGAGCGAAAAGTAGATGAAAGATATGGTAGTGCCATTATTAAGAGACTTTCTGCTGACTTGAAAACAGAATTTCCCAATATGGGTTTTTCACCCCGCAACCTCTGGAACATGAAGCAGTTTTATGATACATTTTCTGCAGCTGATCAAAAACTGCAACAACTTGTTGCAGTTTTACCATGGGGACATAATATATTATTAATGAATCGGTTATCCTCTTACGAGGAGATTTCATACTATGCTAATGAAGCTGTAAAACAGGGTTGGACTCGTAACGTCCTGCTGAACTATATCAAGGCTGACACATACGGACAAAGCAAGTTGTTGAAACAGCATAATTTTGCAACAGTTTTACCAGATGATCTGCAGGAGCAAGCTGACGAAATCCTAAAAAGCCGTTATAATCTTGCTTTTCTTGGAGTGGAACAGCCCTTGAAAGAACTGGAAATAGAGAAGATGCTGGTTGAAAAAATCCGATTTCTCATTCTTGAATTGGGAAAGGGCTATTCATTTATCGGCAACCAGTATCGGTTGGAACTCAATGGGAAAGAATATTTTGTGGATATGTTGTTTTTCAACCGATGCACTAAATCGCTCGTAGCGATTGAATTGAAAATTGGAGATTTTAAGCCTGAATATGTAAGCAAGATGGGATTTTATCTTTCGTTGCTGGACAAAAATGTGCGTTTGGAAGGTGAAAATCCTTCCATCGGGATTATTTTGTGCGCTGATAAGGATAATGATGAAGTGGAAATTGCGTTGCAAACTGCCAATGCGCCCATTGGCGTGGCAGAGTATCAGCTTAATTTCCCCGAACAAAAAATAAAGGAATTGATTAGAAACGAAATTAAAAACCAAAACAATATTATAAAAGAAAAATTATAAATAACATATTGTAAAACAAAGCATTAGCTATTATTCGCATTCAAATCAAAAGCGTCGGAAACTGATGATTTAGAATTATCGGATAAGCCATTCACGGAAGCGTAACGCTCCATTACCATCTTATAAAAGTTGATGTTCGCACCGATTAGGTGTGGGCTGGACTAAAGATGGTACGGGGTTCACCGACGCTCCTCGTGAATGCGATAGAAAGGCCTGCACCTTTCTTTTTGCCGATAAGTGATTGATAGCATTGCAAAAACTATCAATCATAATGGCAGGAAATATTAATCTTCATGCGGCAAATAAAGCAAAAAAAGACGAGTTCTACACACAACTTGTTGATATTGAGAATGAATTAAAGCATTACAAAGCCCATTTCAAGGGTAAAACCGTGCTTTGCAACTGCGATGACCCGCGCATATCAAACTTCTTCCACTATTTCAGCTACAATTTTGAACAATTGGGGCTGAAAAAGCTCATCACCACCTGCTACAAGAACCAGAACCGCGACCTCTTTTCGCAGAACGACAGTGAACGGGCGATTTGGTTAGAATATTTCGGCGATAAGAACAACAACCGCGTTCCCGATCCCGAAGAGATTGGTATCCACTATCTAAATGGCGACGGCGATTTTCGTTCACAGGAGTGTATCGAATTGCTAAAAGAGGCCGACATTGTCGTGACCAATCCTCCGTTTTCCCTCTTCCGTGACTATGTGGCGCAACTTATTGAAAATGAGAAGAAATTTTTGATTATTGGAAATCAAAACGCTATCACTAATAAGGATTTTTTTCCCTTGATAAAGAATAATAAAGTGTGGTTTGGAGCAAGTATTCACAGCGGTGATCGAGAATTTGGCGTTCCGAATGACTATCCGCTCAATGCCGCTGGATATCGACAAGACGAAAAGGGGAATAAATTCATACGAGTAAAAGGAGTTCGCTGGTTCACAAACCTGGATTATGAAAAGCGTCACGAAGATTTAATTCTATACAAGGCGTACAATCCCGATGAATATCCAAAATATGACAACTACGATGCCATCAATGTGGACAAAACCTCTGAAATTCCGATGGATTATGATGGTTTTATGGGGGTGCCTATTACGTTTATGGATAAATACAATCCTGAACAATTCGAAATATTAGGCATTTGTGCAGGAAATAGCCGACTCAACCAATTTTATGGGATTGTTCCATACACTCCGCATGTTGAGGATAGGGTGGTTGTGCTATTTTGAATAACAAACGGGTCTATTCCCGCATTTTGATTCGTCGTCGGTATAGAATTGTAGATACGTTAAATACAGGAAATGTAGAGACGGGAAATACGGAAATTGTAGAGACGGTGCATGCACCGTCTCTACTATATCCCCAACCTGCCTCCGCCCTGCCGATGGCGGCGGAACCAGATGCGGAATACAGGGTAAAATCAAAAATGTAGAGACGTGCCATCGCGCGTCTCTACTCTACAGAACGGGAATAATCACCCACACATTTAGGAATAAAAATAATTAAAAATAATTATAAAATTAACAAAATAATAATACCTTTGTCGCCTACTCCAAAATCTATTGCACTATGTCTGATGAGAAATTTATGAACAAATATCGCATACCCTCTTCTAGAGCCCAATGGCACGAATACAATGGCGGTAAATATTTTGTAACCATTTGCACAAAAGACAGGGTTCATTATTTCGGGGAAATCTATGATGGTAAAACGCTGGATGGCGCGAATGATGCGAAAATAGAACCCAAAATGTATTTAACGGAAATTGGGAAATTTACGGATTCAACCATTCAAAAAATATCAACACACAATCATTATGCGGAAATCCCATTATATGTGATAATGCCCAATCATATTCATCTGATTGTTGTAATTGATGGCGATACGATTGCCCATACGGTAGAGACGGTGCATGCACCGTCTCTACAACAACGGTGGAAAGGCGATATTGTGGATGATAAAATGCAAATGGTATCACATCGGAAAAACAAATTGTCCGTGGTGATTGGTGGTATAAAATCAGCCGTAACAAAATTTGCCAATGAAAATGGTATTCCCTTCGAATGGCAATCCCGATTCCACGATAGAATTATACGCAATACAGAAGAAATGAATAGAATTGCAAAATATATTGAAGAAAATGTGGCGAAATGGCATTATGATGAATTTTATGGTGAATCGTTGTAGAGACGGTGCATTTGGGAATTGTAGAGACGGTGCATGCACCGTCTCTACAGTTTAATAGATACAAATATATCAATTAATAACCAACAAACCAACCATATTATGCAAATCGAATTACACAAAATTACCGTCCGCGAACTGACCGCGGGCTACCAAGACAACAACGAGAACGGCGTGCGCGCCTACGGCGGCCGCCTCGACGTGCGCCCGCCCTACCAGCGCGAATTTGTCTATAAGGAGAAACAGCGCGACGCCGTCATCGACACCCTTACGCAGGGATTTCCCTTGAATGTGATGTACTGGGCCGTACGCGACGACGGCACTTACGAAATTATCGACGGCCAGCAACGTACCATCTCCATCTGCCAGTATGTGAACGGCGACTTCGCCTATATGTTCCGCTATTTC
>JAEEUY010000012.1 GCA_016290715.1 Bacteroidales bacterium | reverse complement strand
TTTTGAGCTGGCACACGCTGTTCTTCGTAGGGAGTTATTTCATCTATCAGAGAATCAATCAGTTTCACCCTTTTGGCAAAATCTGCGGCAAGTGCGCTTCCCTCTTCCACGCGAAACGTATCCACTTTCAGACACGCTTCCAGAACCATTTTTTGAACCGCCTCCCACAAATCCTCGGGAAGATCTTCCTTAGGGGTGGTCAGCACTTCCGGCATTTTCAGAACTTGTATAAAAATGTCGCTGGGGACCTCATTCCCCAATTTGCGGGACAGCGATGTAAGTTCGTTGAAATAGGACTGGGCCAATTCAGCATTGATAGAGACCGTTTGCGCATCATTTTTTTCAATATAGATAGAAAAATCAATTTTCCCTCTTTCGAGTGTTTGAGAAATGATAGAACGGATCTCGCCTTCCTTGTCGCGGAAAAGCGGAGCAACACGCACATTCAAATCCAATTGTTTGCTATTGAGCGTTCTAATTTCGGCAACGATATTTTTTCCGTCAAAAGTGAGGGTGGATTTGCCGAATCCTGTCATTGATTTAATCATAAGAAAAGGTATTTTTATTCAATAAAAACAAATCATTATTTGAGAAACCCGTTGGATATATTTTTCAATAAAAAAACAGGCAACAAAACGACTAAGTTTTCTCTTTTTTAGCACGACGAGCGGCTTCTCGTTTCTGGTAACGTTGTTGGGCTTTTTCGATAGATTCGTCATCGAAGCGGATTTTTCCAACCTTATTACTCATTGCCGCAATTTTTTTCGCCCGTCTTTGGACATAATTGCTGGGGTTGCCCGGATTGAATTTCAGTGGATTCGGATAGCAAGCTGTAATGAGTGCCGCCTGATGTTTTGACAGTTGGGCTGCGGAACAATGGAAATAGTGTTGGGCTGCCGCCTCTGCACCATAAATGCCATCGCCCATTTCAATCACATTGAGGTAAACTTCCATAATCCGTTCTTTTCCCCAGATGTGTTCAATAAGAAAAGTAAAATACACCTCACAGCCTTTACGCACCCACGAAGATTTTGGCCACAAGAAAACATTTTTGGCTGTTTGTTGGGAGATGGTGCTTGCCCCGCGATGGCGGCCGCCGGCTTTTCTCTCTTCAATAGCTTTCTCAATAGCACCGTAGTCAAACCCACTGTGGCCCAAGAAGTTGTTATCCTCGGCGGCAACAGCACAACGAACCATGTGGGAAGAGATGTTCTCCAAATCCTTCCACTCATGCTCAATTTTTGCTCCGTTGCTCACCTTGCGTATCAACATAAGCGGGGTAACAGGCGGATTCACCCAACGGTAAGCAACAGGGAGTAAAATACTAATAATGAATAATATCAATATTAGCTTTCCCACCCATTTTAAAACTTTTCCACCTTTGTAAGAGGATTTGCTACCGCCAAAAGTTTTCTTCTTTTTTGCCATATTTCAATCGCTAACCATCCGAAAAAAAGAGGCACTCAGCAGTGCCTCAACATATTATTTATGATGTCTCTTCTTTCTTTCAAGATTTTGAGGTTCCAGAGCAAGTTGTTCGCCACGCAGCAAGGAAGCAACACCTTCTGCGTGTGTTTTCTGGCGGCATTTTTCGCAATGGCACTCATCCACATAATCGGTGGGTTCTGTGTAAGTGGTAATAACGCCCTCAAAATTTCTCAAAATCACCTTGTTAGGACTTTGGGAAATCACATAATTAGGCATTACCGGTGTTTTGCCGCCGCCACCGGGGGCATCTACCACGAAGGTTGGAACCGCATAGCCGGAAGTATGTCCGCGCAGGTTTTCCATGATTTCAATACCCTTTGAAACAGGCGTACGGAAATGTTCCAATCCCATTGACAAGTCGCATTGGTAAATATAATAGGGACGAACTCTGATTTTCACCAGATTCCGAACCAAAGCCAACATGGTATGTACACAATCGTTTACTCCGCGTAACAAAACGGACTGGTTTCCCAACGGGATTCCCGCATTAGCCAAGCGAGCGCAAGCTGCAGCCGACTCTTCGGTAATTTCATTCGAGTGGTTAAAATGTGTGTTAACCCAAATCGGATGATATTTCTTCAGCATATTCACGAGATCGTCGGTAATACGTTGCGGACAAACCACGGGGGTTCTTGTTCCCAAACGGATGATTTCCACGTGAGGGATAGCGCGCAAACGTTGGATAATGGATTCCAGCATACTGTCGCTCACCATCAAGGCATCGCCACCCGACAGAAGCACATCTCTCACTTGGGGTGTACGGGCGATATAATCGATGGCTGCTTGGATTCTTTCGGAAGGAGACTGGCAATCATGCTGACCTGCAAAACGACGGCGGGTGCAGTGGCGACAATACATCGAACACATATCCGTGATCAGGAACAGCACCCTATCCGGATAACGATGGGTTAGACCCGGCACTGGAGAATCTTCATCCTCGTGCAATGGGTCCAACAAGTCGGCAGAAGACTGATGCAACTCTGCCGCCGTAGGAATCGCTTGCCGACGAATCGGGCAATAGGGATCATCCGGATTAATCAAACTCAAATAATACGGAGTAATCGCCATACGAAGTGTTTGCAAAGACTTCGCAACACCCTCCTCTTCCTCCGGAGTCAAGCGAATGTATTTTTTTAATTCTTCTAAAGTCTCAATTCTGTTTTTCACTTGCCATTTCCAATCATTCCATTGTTCATCGGTAACATTTGGAAACAATTCTTTTCTTCTACTTGCCATTATATCAGCGTTTTAATATTATTAATTTTTTCTTAAAAAACTTGGCAAAGATACTAAAAAAAACAACATGACCTATTGTTTTCTTACAATCAATTTTTTGCTCTTTTTCTCTTGGTCTTTATGAATAATGGTAATCAGATAAAAACCTGAAGGATAATTACTTAAATCTATTTGGCAATAATTTGGATTATTCAGAACCACACTTTCCATCAGTTGACCTGTAAGCGTGTATAATTGGACAACTTTCATCGCTTCACCGATGATTTCCACCTTTTCAGAGGCGGGGTTCGGCTTGATGGTAATTTCAGCCATTTTCGCACCATCACTCACCCAGTTGACAGGTTCAATATGAAGCATCAGGGTGTAGAGGCTATCGCAATCATCACTAATCGATACCTGTCGCACATATTGCATATCGCCACTCATTTGGGTTTGGGATATGGGAATCTCAAATCCGTTTTGAAGGTACGGTGCACCTTGGTAAATTGTATCATAAATCATGGTTGTGTTTACACATTTTTCACCCCGGATACAAACATTATCAAAATAAACATTTCCTGATTGATGGGTAGCACCATCCACAGAAATACGCAAATAAATCATGTCCTGCTCGTTCAGTTCTTCTATGCCGCTTAAATCTATATTTTGAAATTCAAAATTCTGTATAGCAATATTGTCCGTCATATCAATCGTATCCCCTATAGTATAAAAGTTCTCCCCATTATTGCTCCATTCGATCAGATAACGGTAGAATCCTGTTGCCGTTACACGCAACGCATACGTCAGACACAGGTTTTTGTAATATTGGGTTGGGCAAATGATGGTAAAAGCCTTTCCATTCGCCGACATATTTTTAATTACAAAAGCTTGTCCCGCATTCTGAATCTGTCGCGGGTCGCCAATCATCGTACCGGTATAGTTATCCAATTCGCTATTTTCGAAATAGGATGAGGCATGGGTGCCATTGAAATAGAGCGTAGCGTAAGCTGATTCTGTTCCAATATTGGCGATTTCATTTTTTTGGTAATAGAGAGTGGCATCGGTAATAGCATCGAAAGTCCACCCTGCCACAATCGTTTGATTGGCAGCAT
>JAEEUY010000141.1 GCA_016290715.1 Bacteroidales bacterium | reverse complement strand
GAATCCAAAATATTGAAATATAGAAAAATAAAAACCAAAGGGAAAAGTTTTTTCCAAATTGTTTTGGATAAAACTCCTTTTTATGCCGAATCTGGCGGACAAATGGGGGACAAGGGCTGTCTGCAAAATGTAAATGAAAAGATAAAAATTGATAACACCATAAAAGAGAATAATTTGATTATTCATCTGACCTCCTCTCTCCCCGAAAATCTGACGGCTGTTTTTACAGCTTCTGTTGATGAAGCATCCCGCATAACCACACAAAACAACCACTCCGCCACCCATTTGATTCATTTTGCTCTGCGGAAAGTTTTGGGAACCCATGTGGAACAAAAAGGATCGTTGGTAGCCCCCGATCGGTTGCGTTTCGATTTCTCTCATTTCTCAAAAATGAGCGTAGAAGAGATCAGACAAGTTGAAGATATTGTAAACCAGCTTGTCAGGGATAATTATCCGCTCAATGAGCGTCGTGAGATGCCGATAGAGGAGGCTAAAAAGTTGGGTGCCATGGCCTTGTTTGGAGAAAAGTATGGGGATAAGGTGCGGGTGATTCAATTTGGCGACTCCATTGAATTTTGTGGAGGCACACACACCTCTGCTACAGGCAACATAGGATTGGTGAAAATTGTTTCGGAAGGGGCTATCGCCGCCGGCGTGCGCCGTATTGAAGCGGTTACGGGTAAGTATGCGGAGGAATACGTTAACCAATTTGTCCAGACTTGTGAGGATTTGAAAACGCATTTTAATACTACAGATATTCTCAAAGCAGTGCAGAAATTGTCTGCTGACAATGATGCCATGAAAAAAATGCTGGAATCCTTCCGTAATGAAAAAATCCAGAATATGGTGGCAGAATTGCAAGGTAAAATACAGATTGTGAATGGATTGAATGTAATATCGGGCGTTTTGAAAATGGATGCAGAGAGCGTTCGTCAAGTGGCATACCAACTGCGTACCACTTCCGAAAAACTACTTGTCTCTTTGGGAACGGTGGAAGGAGGGAAACCCAACTTGGTTGTCGCCCTTTCGGATGACCTTGTCGCCGCAGGGCAACAGGCAGGCAAACTGGTGCGTGAAGCTGCTGCATTGATTAAGGGTGGCGGCGGCGGACAACCGTCTTTGGCTACTGCAGGAGGAAGCAATTGTGATTCCATTGGAGCAGCCGTCCAAAAAATTGTAGAAGTGGTTACACAATAGTGAATAAAAAAATCGGAATGGGAACCATTCCGATTTTTTTTTGCGCTATAGGTATCTGATTTCTAAAAATGGAATCCTAATTTGAAAGCAATGTTATGTATTTTCATTTTAGGAGTGTTGTTTTCATCGTATTCTATATCAGAATTTTTCACCTTCAATGCATGGTTCCCTAACCAATAATAATGCACGCCAATACTGATGAGGTCAATGAATTTAACGCCAATTCCCACTTCTGTACAGAATTGTGCCCCCATGTCATATTTGATGGTCGCGTCTTTCCAGCCTTCTGTTGTTTTCATGAAAAGGTCAGCACCGATACCTACTTCTCCCCAAATGCCTACTACCTCACCAAAAGTAGGGGATGTATAGCTTACACCCACTACGATAGGAACATTAACGTACATCGGTTTAGTACACGATGCCTCATCGTAAATGGCTCTCGCATCTTTATTGATGTAATTCCATTGTAAGTCGGCTGCACCGAAAATGCCAATGCCGAGAGGATTGCCACGGTAATTGCTGAAAATATAGTTGTATTTGAAACCTAATGAAGCCCCAAAAGAAGCAGTGCCATGAGTCCCTAATTGCGTGGGTATAATGTAGGCAGGTGCTTCAGCAAATTCGCCCAAGGGAAGCAATCCTCCAAGTTGTATTGAAAAGCTGGATTTTTGGGCACGAAGGGATGTTAATGTGCCAAACATAAGGATAATTAACAATAAATTCTTAAAAATGTTTTGTCTTTTCATATTTCCTTTGTTTAAAATTGAGGTTGCAAACTTACATTTTTTTTTAAATGAAATGATGATTTTTTATTCATTTTCTGTTTGAAACGGATTATTGAGTTCTGTTTTGATGATATGGTAGAAAAGATTGCTCCCGATATCAATCAGTTCGTCGGGGAAGTCGAAGTCGGGATGATGTAAAGAAGC
This sequence comes from Bacteroidales bacterium, assembly GCA_016290715.1. GTDB lineage: Bacteria > Bacteroidota > Bacteroidia > Bacteroidales > WCHB1-69 > UBA1756. The sequence goes on along the minus strand of JAEEUY010000141.1, from coordinate 1,363 downwards.
CGTTTTTTCACCTGAACCTAATCCGAAGAGCGCCCCCTCGTATTGCTGGGTGAGCAGTCCGAAATCTTCTCCCCATGAAAAGGGGAAAGGCATTTCCTTGTAAGGAAGATTCAGCTCTTTGGCGGCACGTGCAACAATATCAACTGCCTTGGAATTATTGTTTGAGGCAGCAAAGTATTCTAACCAGCGAATTTGATATCGTAATTTTTCTTGGTCGCAAATTTCCCGTACCATCGTTTCTATTTCAGCTTTGGTTTCTTGCAGTAATTCATCGTTTTGTGTGCGGATAGTGAAACGAAGCACGCCGGTTCCAGCCGTTACGCCGTATGCTTTTTCTCCAACCTGAAATTCAATCAGTGTGATAAGGCGATATAAAGGATTGCTTAAGTCAAATTGATTGAGCGATAGTGTTTTATCAGTAATTGTTTGGGCAGCCGTATAGGGACAAATGGCAAGTTGCGGTTCGGCTGCGTGCGATGTGCGGCCATACAACTCAATGTCGCAGCTCACTACCGAGCACGTGAAACTCCCCGATTTACCCAATATTGTCCCTGATTTTTCTCCGGGAATGTTGTGTAACGCATAAACGTGCGGGTGGTGATAATGGGTTAGAAATTGGGAGTGAAGAAATTGTGCCGCACCGCTTCCTGTTTCTTCGGCAGCTTGGAAAAAGAGCAGAATTTTCCCTTTTTCAAGCGGGTGTTCAAACAATTTTTGAGCCAATCCCAATAAAATAGTGGAATGCCCATCATGCCCGCATTTGTGCGAAACTCCTTGAGTGAGAGAGTTATAATCTGTATTTAAATTTTCACGGATACGAACAGCGTCAAAATCAGCGCGAAAAAGCAGGGTGGGACCCTCGCCAAAATCATATTCCGCTACGATATGGTTGCTGTCGGCAAAAGTATGGATTTGATGGGGTTTGAAAAACGATAAGGTTTCTAAAATGAATTGTTTCGTTTTTTGCTCTTCTCCTGACGGCTCTGCCAGTCGGTGCAGTTGATGTCGTACTTCAATTAAATCCATCATTTATCCTAATAATTTTTCAGCCAACTCTTCAAAAACAATGCCACCGAAATTCCCTGAACTCATCAACAAGAATACGGTTTGAGGACGTTTCAATTCGAATAACCGTTGCTGTAGTTTGTCTGTTTCGTTGAAAATTTCCAAGTCGTTGCGATTGAATCCTTTATATACCATTTCATTGGTGATGGGTGGGAGTTTTTTGTGTGCCACTGCATGGTGGTCGAAAAAGATAAAGGCTGTGTCCGCTTCATTCATGACGTTTTTATATTGGCTAAGAAAACTTTCCGACAGACTGCTGAAAGTGTGCAACTCCATACACGCTACCAGATGGTGGTTT
>JAEEUY010000140.1 GCA_016290715.1 Bacteroidales bacterium | reverse complement strand
CGGCGTGCTTCGGGCAGAAATGGACGCAGGCGAGGCACTGCGTGCAGTTGTCGCCGCAACGGGCTTTGCCGTCCGTAAGGGTAATGTTCCCTTGCGGGCACACGTCAGCGCAGATGCCACAGCCCACGCAGAGGTCAGCGTTGACGGCGGGCGTTAGCATCGGCAATGTGCGGCGTTGCATACCGGGACGGGCGCACAAGGCACCTATGGGTCCCCACCACGCGTAGTGCAGGCTCTGTGTGCCGGCGGCAATCTCCTCGGTGATACGCTCCAACCGATTGGCGTACTTCTCGAACTTCCAGACCTGCTTGTTAGGGTCGCGCCCAAAACCGACAGCACTGTTGTCGGGTACGCGAATCTTCTGACTATATGCCAGTTGCAAACCTTTATCAGCCAACAGTTTCTGAACCGTATGGATGGAGTTGCCGGCCTGCGCGCCGCAAGGGATAACGATGAAGACGTACGCTTCCTTGGGCAACTGCAGTCGCGGCAGCAACTCTGTCACCGCCCGCGGCGCGTTGAACCAATAGCTGGGATAAACCAGCCCGATGCGCCGCTCCTGCGACAAATCCTGATGCACTGCCTGATGGAGCGGCATCACTGTTTCGTTGAGCTTCTCCGCGATGTGGCGGCTGATGGCCAGGCTGTTGCCCGTGCCGGAAAAGTATAGAATCATAATCGAATTATTTTAATATTGCCTCAATGTCAGCTTCCATATCCTCGGGTTTCGCCACAGGCGGGAAACGTTTGATAACAGAGCCGTCCTTCGAGATGAGGAACTTGGTGAAATTCCAGCGGATGTCGCCCTCGCCGCGTCCCTCAGCTTTGCTCAAGCTATCTACAAGTGCCATGGTGGCCTTGTTTTTCAACCCCTTCACCTCTTCGGTGGGCACTTGCTCGGTAAGGTATTTGAAAATAGGGTGGGCATTCTCGCCAAAGACATCTATTTTCTTCATCAGCGGGAAGGTGACGCCGTGGTTCAGACGGCAGAACTCAGCGATCTCCTCGTCGCTGCCGGGCTCCTGATGTTTGAACTGGTCGCACGGAAAGCCGAGAATCACCAGCCCCTGGTCTTTATACTTCTGGTAGAGTGCCTCCAAACCGTCGTACTGCGGAGTGAAACCGCACTTCGAGGCGGTATTGACAATCATCAGGACATTGCCGCGGTATTGCGCCATATCCACTTCTACTCCTTTGTTGTTCAGAGCTTTAAAATCATAAATTGTTGCCATAGTCTTTTGTTTTATTAAATGAATAATCTTTTTTTACATCATTGATGGCGTGATGAACACCCGCCATGAGCCCTTTTCTGTTTTTTCAATATAACTCTTTGCCTGAAGTGCTTGCAGAATTTTTTGTATCGCTGAACGGTTGATTCCAATTTCATCTTGTAAATAGGCATAGGTTACCGTTTGTCCAAACATTAGTTCACGCAAAATTTTGGCATAGTTGGGAGAACGGAATGCAATGCGCTCCCCGTCGTACCACCATATATTCTCATCTTTTTCGGTAACAAAAAGCACGTCATTTTCAAATTCTTGCGCAAAAAGGTTGGACATATATTTGTAAAAAGGCTTAATCTCTTTCAGTGAGGCGTGTGCGCCTGCATGAGGTGCCGCGCCAACTACCAAGTCGGCTTGTTGCAAGGCCTCCAGATAATCTCTTTTGAGTCGGCTACGCACCACAATCATCGGGCAGTCGTGCTTGGCAAGAATGTAGTTGACCAATAGTCGGGCAATACGTCCGTTACCATCCTCAAAGGGGTGGATGCGGATGTAGCGGTAATGAAACAGGATGGATAGCTCCACTGGCGATAATTTGCCTTCCTCTTCCGCCTGATTGTACCAGTCCACGAGGTCGGTCATCAGGGCGGGTGTCTCCTCTGGGGAGGCGTATTCGAAACGGTCGCCATAGCGAGTAATCACACTGTTGGAACGGGTCTTATACTGTCCCGCATGAATGGTGTAGCTGGTTTGTATACCGCCGGGAAGGTTGCGGTAAACGGTGTAGTCTTCGCGAAGCAAGGTGCGATGTAATGTGCGGATAAAATTCTGTGTGAGAGGGGTTTCTTTTACCAATGCCTCCTCTTTCATCATTTTGAGCGTAACATTGCTTGCCGTCATGTCCTGCACATCTTTCACATCGGCCTCGCCAATCACTTTGCCGAACAACAGCAGCAATTCTGTCTGCCCGTAAGTCAGCGTATTGCCTTCAATATGGTTTGAATTGTAGTTAAAATCCACTGTAAACCGACGGCTCAATCGGTATTGGTCATTTTCCGACAAAGGTTGGATACTTCGCCATTTATCCAATGCAGCCTGTAATTTTTGATTTTTTCTCATAATAATTTACCACTAATAATGGTGGTATTATTACCACCAATTTGGCAACAAAATTACACTTTTTTTGAATATGGGAGGTGGAATGGTGAAAAAATTCATCCGTCACGTCACATTTTTGATATTTTTGCAACTAATATGGCAAAACGATCCTGATATGAGAGATGAACAAGAATTTATGGAGATGACGGCGCGGTGCGAACGGATGTTGTTCAAGGTGTGTCTTTTCTATACCGACCGGCAGCCCGACAATGTGCGCGACATGTATCAGGACATTGTGTGCAACCTTTGGCAGGCGTGGCCAAGTTTCAAGCACGAGAGCAAGGAAAATACTTGGGTGTATCGTGTCGCACTGAATACTGCGGCCGCGCAGCTGCGCAAGCGGAGCCACCGCCCCTCCATTGTGCTGCTTTCTGACGAAATGGTCTCCACGCTTGTTGACTGTCAGCAAGATGAATTGTCGAACCGGCTGTACCGGCTTATCGACCATCTCAGCAAAGCCGACAAATCGCTCATTCTGCTTTATTTGGACAAAATCCCCTATAATCAGATAGCGGAAATTGTGGGTGTCAACGAAGTGGCGGCACGGAAACGGGTAGAACGAATCAAACAGAAGTTAATCACATTAAATACTGAAGACCATGGAGAAAACATTTGAACAGATAGAAGCACTTTGGCAGCAACAGGATGAACGGCTGAAACGTATCGAACACGTGCAGCAGGAGTCGGTGCACCGACTTTTGCACCGAAGCATCACCTCCACCCACCGGCGCTTTCTCATAGAAAACATCAGCGCCGTGGTCTTTGGCCTCTTGGTGGAAATTTTCGTCCTCTCAAAGGCAGAAATGTGCTTTGCTAGCTGGAGTTTGGCCATTCCTTATCTGATTTTCAACAGCTTGTACCTTTTTTGTATCCTTTGGTATGCGGTTTGGGTGGTCCGTTTTTGGAAACACGACCCGCTTAACAGTCCCACTGTTGAAGCTATGCGTTTCGCCGACCGCTGGCAGCTGGCTTTCAAACGTTCGGTGATATGGGGCTTCGGTGTTTTCTTACCGCTGTGCCTTGCCACCAGTTTCCCGGTTTTCACCTACATTTTCACCCGAAGACCTTTCCACTACACCGATCTGCAATACATGACCCCACTGCAAATTCTTCTGTTTGTGCTGTTTTATTCTGCCTTCATAGCCTACGCAATTTATGAAATGAAGCTGATACGCGATCTTAAAGAGAATCTGAAGGTTTATGATGAGCTTCTAAATGATTAATTGTTAAATATTTAAATAGTATTTTTATGAAAAGAATCAGTTTTTATATCGTGGCGGCCGTAATGCTTCTTTCAGGCTGCAATCAGAGTAAAAATGTTCATTATAATGTTGATTCCGACCAAATTTTGGGGCAACATTACACGGCAAAGGATTTCGGAATTTGGTATTTGACAGACTATTCTGATGCCCAGTATAGCTCATTGGTCAATGAAGCCTTGGACCGTTTGCCTAAGGAAAGACGAAAGGCTTGGGACAATCAGAATGGTCTTCTGCTGGCGGTTTCCGATACGGCCGACTTTATGTACGCCCTGAAAGAAGGAGAAATGCCACGTTCCCCCAAAGGCAGCAAACTCATCCCGTGTTGGAGTCCAGTGCCAGATTCAATAGGTACAGTTTACCAGTTCAACCTGTGTTATGGAGACGCATCGGGCAATCCGATTATTGATGGAACGCATGTCAAGAAGGTTTCTGTTGAGAAAAGTGATTATACTGGGGGATATGAGGTGTTAATGCAGTTTGATATGCGAACCGCGGACTTTTGGCAGAAATTTACGGCAGAGAATGTGGGCAGCCGAATTGGGATGATGCTCGGTTCAGACCGACTGCTGAGCACGCCACAAATCATGTGCGAGATTGCCGGCGGCGCTTGTAGCATTTTCGGGATTTCAGAAGAAGAGGGTTATGCCATTGCAAACATTCTTAACGAGGAATAAGATTTTTCTTTTCGGTGACACAAACTGGTAGCCGAATCCTCTACTTCCTCCAGTCAAAGTCCTCACCTCTCATGATTTCCATGCCATGATAATGCCATTCTTTATCAAAGAAATTCGGAGTGAAACGAACGTGGCGCAAATTCTCCTCACCCGTCGGGCCTCCGCCGTACCAGTTGTGCATTGAACGGCTGCGGTCTTCCAAAATATGCAACATATCCTCTTCCTCAATTTTAGGAAGATTGAAAAAAACAGTACCCACTCGGACGATCTTTTTACACTCTGAAAGCAACACACTATGCATGTCCAACATACAGCCATAATCGTTCAGAAAATCAAGTGGCCGCACGCCATGAATATGATCTTTGCTCAAGCCTAACCGGTCCACCATCACCGCATCCCCCGTATAGATAGCATCTCCTTTCATGTCCTTGTAAGGCGTTTTTACTCCTGCGAAAATCACTTTATGCGCAAAGCCAAGATTCTCACACTCATCTCCAAAGGTGGCCATAACAGCCTCAGCATCATGCTGGTCCTTATATTGTTCATCCTCTTCAAAGACATAGAGATTTCCTTGATAGAAAAAGAATTCACCGAAATAGGCATAGCCGAACTTGTTGGTGTCGATGACATAACGAATCTCGATTTGGGAGAAAGGCGTTTCATCCCACAGTCTTATTTCAATTAAAGACCGACTGCAAAACTCTTGAAGTGCCTCAACGGTAATGACCTTGGGCAAATGTGAATCATTGGTTTTCATAATTATTCTGGGGCTATTTCGTTATAAAAATGGTAAAGTAATTTTGCGTCTGCACGGAATTCTTGACAGAGCCAATTGGGAGAAAGCACCACCACACTCAAACCATAGGCGCGCACTTCGCGATAAAACTCCTCGTTGGGGATAAGATAGTAGGAGAAAACAGAGTGATAGGGTGTGGTTTCAATCTCTTTTTGCGATGGATGAAGCGGCAGTGTGCGAAAGTAAGGCACTTGATCCTTATTGACCCGAATTTTGATTTCTTCGGGGTGGTCTTTGAGAATGGTCACCCCGCAAACTTGGCTGAAATACTCCTCGGCATCAAAGTCGTCGGGAATGGTATAAATCTCTTGCGTGGGCTGTATCTGCACCATGCGGTCGAGCGAGAAATGGCGAATGCCATTGCGCTCTTGCGCGAACGCGATCAGATACCAGCGCTGACGATAGACTTTCAAGCAGTAGGCATCCACGTGATAGGTAGTGGGTCCCTCGCTGACAAAATTCTGGTAGCTCAGTTCCAGCACCTGACGGTCGCGCATGGCGGCGATAATTGTTTCCAGATGCTCCTCGCCCGCCGGAATCGGCTCAAACAGAATCTGTTTGCGGAGATTCTCGTGGCAGTCTCTGAGCATATTGTTGACCGAAAGAAGGTTCATGATGCGCCCGCGCAAATCGGTGCGATGCAAGTCGGTAACACCATCAATGTAGTACTCGCCGCTGGCGTTGCACTTAATGGTAATGTCGAAAAGCAACTCCACCGTATTGCGCCAGCGATGGAAAGTGCTGTCGGGAATGGCATCCGTCTGATAGTCGTTGACGGAGGCGTGCGCCCATTTTTCATCTATCGCCTTGCGTGAGATGGGGCCGCGTGAGATGGTGTTGACCAACCAAATGTAACACTCAAAAAGATAACCTGTCGATGATTTGCTCATGTTTCAAATGATTTTTTGTTTCGAGTGCAAAAGTACAACATTTCACTCCCATAAAATGGGAGTGAGAAGAAAAAACGATATATTTTTGAAAAAGCGTATTCCTTGGGAAAATGTTATAAAGGAGGCATTGGAGGGTAAAAAAAAAAGGAACTCGTTTGAGTTCCTCTTGTACCGTGTAGGGGATTCGAACCCCTGATTTCAAGGATGAAAACCTTGCGTCCTGGGCCAGCTAGACGAACACGGCATTGTTCCTTTTAGAGGCTGCAAAATTACACTTTTTTTTAATATGAAATACTTTTCCTGAAAAATATTTTATATTACTCATTTTTGTCAGGTTCAAACCTGAATCCCAGACGTTTAGCTGTTTTTAATATCATATTTTGATCTTCTATTTCAAGAATATCATTGACGGAAATCTCTATTAGTTTGGAATAATCTGGAACCAAAAGGTCGAAATTAATAGTATATTGTATGGCAGATTGGAGAATCTCTTCTACAGCATCCTTGTTTAACTCCTTTGAGTTAAAATTATTTAATACGGCAGCTAATTCTCTCTTTCCTTCCACATAATAGTGTTTGTCTTTATTTACAAAAATACGGCCAATCATATAGCCCGAGTCATTGATACGATTGTATCTGAAAGAATCGGCTAAAAAATTGAAAATCTGTATCATACCGCAGTATGAGCGTGTTTTGTCCTCCTTAATGTAGGGGGTTTTCATCACTTCATGATCACGGGGGAACTCAAAAATGTTGGTATGCATCAAAAAAATGAGCACATCCCCTGCAAATTTGAGTTTGAATTCAT
>JAEEUY010000139.1 GCA_016290715.1 Bacteroidales bacterium | reverse complement strand
TTTCGAAGCATTCATTCGCCCCACAATGCCACCGGCATAACCACTATTACTATTGATAAAGCCATCTGTAGCAATGTTATCTACAACAATGTTGGAAAAGGATACATCCTTTGCGGCATCGACCTTACCAAACACACCACCAGCATGATTTCCATTTGCATCATTTCCAGACAACTTAACGCCTATTACTGTAATATTCGAAATGTTTTCCACATTACTTGGGAAACCTGCAATTGCACCTACATAAGTAGCTTCAAATTCCGAATTTTTCACAGAAATACCGCTAAGGGTTGTCGGGCTTTCATTCAATAAAAGAACGCCAACACGTGCATTAGAGCCGGTCAAATTAAAGTAAACATCCGAGAAAGCAACATTTGTTACATTGCTTGAGGCATCGTTCGTCTGTACAAAGCCTATACTTTCGTTATCCGTAGAGGACATATAGCAAAGCCCGGATATCGTAAAGCGATAGCCATCCAAGCTCCTGATAATGTCATTTTCGCCAAGTGACAAATACTTGCCCTTGAATGCGTTAGGAGCGTCCACGCAAGAAGTCGAATAACTGACCGTTCGCTTTCCTGCAAACTCGATGTCCGAGGTCAAGATGATGGAGCCTTGATTATAGTTCAACCAATTTTTTGCGTAACTGTAGGCATCGGGAGTACCGAATGAATGGTCAGCATTATCATCATACCAATTGTCGAAGCAAAATTCATCAACACTTATAAACAAAGATTGATGGAAAAGCAAATTGGAACCATTTTCCTTAAAGCAGAAATACTTTTGCGTCGTTTTTTCTCCAGCTCTCCAAAATTGACTGGAATTATAAATTCCGTCATTCGATGCTTCATCGCCCTTTTCTGTGAATATCGAAAAGGTTTGGCCTATTTGATCATCACCAACACCACGGATTAAATCCAAATCCGCCTGAATATCACTAGGCAACTTACCATCTTTATCCGTATAGAAAGTAAAACCGGAATCAATAGCAATTTCAGGATCAGGACTCATTTGGTCCGAATCATCAAGGAAATAATAAACTTCCGTATATTCATTATTCAATTTTTTAGAAGCTTGTGGATTCGTTTGTATATCCTTAAGTTCAGCGTCCAATCGATCATCGACTTTCAAAACAATCAATCGGTTCGTCTCACTGGAATTTTGGGCAAATGTCGGAAGCCCGCCATTAACATTCGCATCAGAAACCCAGATCGGAGCTTCCCCCAGGGACTCTAGATTGTAATTCAAAAGTGCCGCAAAAAGGCCCGACCTCATTTCCGTGCTATCGGCAAGAGCATTGGCAATTCGATAATAAAATCCATTACTGACATTCCCAAAGAAGAAATCCGTAAATGGACCATTTATGCAATTACCACCACAACCATACTCATATCTATAATAGTATCCCAATTTTTTTTCAGCATTTGCATGATCGCTATTTTTCAGGCTAGCATTGCGAACGTTTCCATAGATGGAACCCTGCTCCGTAGAGTTACCACCATCATCCCAACTAAAAATATTTCCTATTCCTATTGTAACCTTATCTTGGGAACTAAAATGGTAGTTATTATATACTGTATTTGACATTGACAAGTCAGAATAGCCTATGATATAGCCTTGCGAATCTTGCCCCCCCCCAATTTTACCCACGGAATAGGTATTCTTGATTGTAAGAGAAGGCAGAGAATAATTAGAACTGGAGCGACCTTTTGCATAGCCGACAATACCGCCTACATATCCACTTGAATTAGAACCATAATAATCGCCTTTGAATCCAACTTTTTCAATCGTCAAATTACAGGCAGCACCGTCAATGACCGAGCTTATACCTATAACACCACCTATAGTATCACCAGCAAGATCACCAGTGAACATAACATTGGAAATGTTCACATCGCAAGTGGAAGTGCTGCCCATGACACGGCCCACAACACCACCAACAGCACGGCCTCCTTCATAGCCGTTTAAATTGCCTGGATTTAAAGTAACATTGTCTATAGTCAAATTACTTGCTTCGCTCGCACCGCAAACGCCACCCACAGCGCCATATACAGGTGTTAAGTCTCCTTTTATAGAGACATTCGAAACTTTCAATTTGCCGTTGTTACTAACAAAACCAACAAGACCTCCCATTTTTAAATCATCATTTTCTTCGAAATCAGCATTTCCACCATTAACATTCTCTATAGTCACGTCAGAAATTGAAACTTCGCTCCCCTCAACAACGCCAATAAGACCACCCAAACGCCCTTCATTATTATCCATTGCATCAAATGCACTCAAAGACAAAGAAGACATAAAGGTCACATTTTTTATAGAACTGGGATAGCCATTAGTAGTAGCGGCAATGCCCCCCACATATTGTCCCTGAACAGTCGCATTTTTAATCGTCACAGCAGAAACATCGGCATCATTTAGTTGAAGCCCCAAAATACCTGCAATCGCGGAGGTTATTGCGACTCCATCAAACGTCACATTTTTGAAAGACCCTTTGACTAATTGAAAAAGAGCGAAGGAAGAATTCTGAGCCGTAGAGATGTAGCATAATCCGCTAATAGTATGACCATTACCATCGAAACCGGCATGTTCAATACCAAACGGTTTCATATTTAACTTACATGCAGAGCCTCCTCCCGCAATACCACCTAAATTGAGGTCGGTGGTCAAGACGATTTTACTGTTTTCGTTAGAAGGATTTTCTAAAGCTGGGAGCACGCCTTTTATCGAACTTTGGCCCACTCTCGTGTCGGACCAGCATGCGAAATCCTCGCCGTCAACGGGAGCATCTGTTTGGTGTTGTGACAAATGGCACTCGCGATCCGAACCACTTCCCGAGCATTCCAAATGGAAGAACCAATCATCGCCAAGGCATCCATTCGTAAACGTCGGATTCGCAATTGCAGCATGTGCAGAAGGAGCAACCAAGGAGGCACTCAGCAGAAGGAGTGTCGTCAAGACATAGAAAACCGGATTTTTGGCCATAACAACCCTTTTTTCAGAATATATTCCAAAGCAAATATAGTTTTCTTACAAGAAGATTACAGAAAATATTCTGAAAAATAAATGAAAAAAAGCCCCGAACGGGGTTTCG
>JAEEUY010000138.1 GCA_016290715.1 Bacteroidales bacterium | reverse complement strand
TACTCAAAACCTGTAATCAGGTCAATGCCGAATTTGAAGGCTTCCAACCTTTTTAAATACCAATTATAACCGATCACACATCCCCCGCCCATCAGAAAATTCCATTCCTGCTTTTTCATTTGCCAATGTCGCATCACATGAGGGGTTAAATCAACCGAAAACATCGGAAAAGATCCATCAAAATCCGTATTATACGTAAACTTTTGGGCCAGTTCCAATTGGATCCCCACCTCTTCACTGGGATAAACCTTATAGGAAAACCCATTATTGCTTCCCAATACAGCCCCCACACTATGGACATACTTTTGTGCTTCCAACGAATAGAAACCCAATAACATAAACAAAGACAACAAACCTACAATCCTCTTTAACATAGCTAATCTTCCATAATATTCTGACAGATAAACTCAAAATCACGAACCGACAATTGTTCGGGACGGGCATTAAAAATTTCCTGCTGCAAAAATCCGTTTGCAAAGTTAAAAATTTTCAATGAATTGCGAATGGTTTTGCGGCGCTGGTTAAAGGCCGTCTTGACTACTTTTTTAAACAAGGACTCATCACAATGCAATTGCTTGTCGGGATTGCGTTTCATCCTGATCACTGCGGACTTCACCTTCGGGGGCGGAGAAAACGAGTTTTCATGAACCGTAAAAAGATATTCCATGTCGAAATAGGCTTGGAGCAGTACGCTCAGAATACCGTATGTTTTTTTCCCGGGGGCAGCGGCGATGCGCTCGGCCACCTCCTTTTGGAACATTCCCACCATTTCAGTTACAAGTTCCTTATTCTCATATATCTTAAAAAGAATTTGAGAGGAAATATTATATGGGAAATTGCCAATGATGGTCAAAGGTTCATGGTACATCTCATGGAGGGGAAGCTGCAAAAAGTCATCAGCGATGATTTTTCCTGCTAAGGAAGGGAACTTTTGCTTTAAATATGCCACCGACTCCGCATCAATCTCAACGACAGAGAAACGGACATCCTCCTTTGTCAACAGATACTGTGTCAGAACGCCCATACCAGGACCTATTTCAAGCAAATTGGGGTTCGGCGTTTGAAGGGCATTCACAATATCTTGGGCAATCCGTGTGTCACATAGAAAATGCTGGCCAAGATATTTTTTTGGTTTTACCTCTCTCATAAGAAAAACGGTTGATGAACAGGTCTTTATAAAGTGAAAAAAAGCCTGTCATAGAGGCAGGCTTTTTCACGATTTGAAAAAAAGTATTAGTTTTCAGATTCTTCTAAATTCTTTTTCAATGCTTGAAGAGCTTCCAGATCGCCCAATGTTGTTTTTTCAACATTTTCGTTTATTTTGGCAATTTCTTTCGCTTTCTTTTTATCCTCTGACAAAGCTTTCTTCTTTTCTTCTTCAGGAGTGGCTTGCCATGTTCTGGTATGCGACAAGTTTATTTTCTTCGCTTCTTTAGAGAATTCAATTACTTTGAATTTCAAAGTTTCATCAACTTTGGCGGTGGTACCGTCTTCTTTCAAAAGATTGCGATTGTATGCGAAACCTTCGATTCCGTATGGAAGAGAAACTACCACACCCTTATCGTTTTGGCTAACAATGGTGCCTTCGTGTTCTGAACCAACGGTAAAGATTGTTTCAAACACATCCCATGGATTTTCTTCAAGTTGTTTGTGGCCAAGGCTCAATCTTCTGTTTTCAACATCCACTTCAAGAACTACCACATCGATACTTTCACCGATTTTCGTAAATTCTGCAGGATGTTTGATTTTCTTAGACCATGAAAGGTCAGAAATATGGATCAAGCCGTCAACGCCTTCTTCGAGTTCAACAAAGATACCGAAGTTAGTGAAGTTTCTAACTGTAGCGGTATGTTTAGAGCCAACAGGATATTTTTCAGTGATTTTTTCCCATGGGTCTGGAATCAATTGTTTGATACCCAATGACATCTTTCTTTCTTCCTTGTCCAAAGTAAGAAGAACGGCATCAATTTCATCACCCACTTTCAAGAAATCATGAGCGGTACGGAGGTGTTGTGACCATGACATTTCAGAAACATGGATCAACCCTTCAACGCCAGGCATGATTTCGAGGAATGCGCCGTAGTCTGCAATAACCACAACTTTGCCATGAACTTTATCACCCACTTTGAGATTCGGGTCAAGAGCATCCCATGGATGAGGAGTCAATTGTTTCAAGCCGAGAGCGATACGTTTTTTGTTTTCATCGAAATCCAAAATAACCACATTGATTTTTTCATCCAACTTAACAATTTCTTCAGGATGGATGATTCTACCCCAAGAGAGGTCGGTAATATGAATCAAACCATCTACGCCGCCGAGGTCAACAAACACACCGTAATTGGTGATATTTTTAACCGTGCCTTCCAATACCTGACCTTTTTCAAGTCTTGCAATAATTTCGGCCTTTTGTGCTTCTAACTCGTCTTCAATCAATGCTTTGTGGGAAACGACAACATTCTTGAACTCTTGGTTGATTTTTACAACTTTGAAATCCATCGTCTTGTCAACAAAAACATCGTAATCTCTGATTGGTTTGACATCAATTTGAGAACCTGGCAAGAATGCTTCAATACCAAATACGTCAACGATCAAACCGCCTTTGGTTCTGCATTTAACATAACCTGTGATAACCTCTTCGTCATCATATGCTTTGTTAACACGCAACCAAGACTTCAACAAACGAGCTTTTTTATGCGAAAGGATCAACTGACCTGTTGCGTCTTCTTGACTTTCAACATAAACTTCGATTTCGTCACCAATTTTCAAATCTGGGTTATAGCGAAGTTCCGAAGCGGAGATAACGCCATCCGATTTAAAACCGATATTAACAACGATTTCGCGTGAATTAATAGAAACCACGGTACCATTGATCACACCACCCTCATCAATAGATTTGAATGATTTGGTGTAAAGCTCTTCCAATTTTTTCGTTTCTTCTGCATTGTAGGCATTACCTTTTTTGTCCAAGGCATTCCAATCAAAGTTTTCGATTGAACCATAAACATTTTCAATCTCTCTTGCTTTTCTTGGTGCTTTAGGTGTTTCCGGTAATTCTGCAGCTTCTGGCGCAGGGGCAGCTTCTTGAGCTGGAGTTTTCTCAACAGCTGGGGTTTCCTCTGCTGCAACTGGAGCTTCTTCTACTGGTTGGTTTTCTTCTGCAACTGGAGTTTCCTCAACAGCTGGAGTTTCTTCTACTGGTTGGTTTTCGGAAATAACTTCTTCCGGATTGTTGATAATTTCTTCTGACATAGAAATTAAATTTGGTTCTACTGAACCCATTAAAAATTAAACATAGGGTTAATTAACTGATAATCAAATCGCAGAGCCCTTTACGAATGAGGTTGCAAAAATACACATTTTTTTGATATGATTTATACTTTATTTATGTATTTTTTATTGGGGTCAAAATATTTTTTGAATAAGATTTGAGAAAAGCCATCATAACGGGGGAAAAACTCCTCTTCAGACTCAATTCAATTTATTGATTTACAACAAAATAAAAAAACAATACAACTATCCTATCTTTCTGCATTTCTTAATAAATGTTAAGAATAATTCATTTCAAAATGAAATTTAGTAATTTTGCGCCGCAAAAATTTAAGTACTAAATTAAAAGTATATGGCAACTACTGCAGATTTTAAAAATGGATTATGCATTGTTCATAATAATGAGTTGTGGACTATCGTTGAATTTCAACATGTCAAACCGGGGAAAGGGAACACATTCGTTCGTACAAAGTTAAGACATATCAAAACGGGACGGGTTCTTGAAAACCGTTTTGATGCAGGTGTTAAGATTGAATTGGCCCGCGTAGAGCGTCGTCCTTACCAATTCTTATACAAAGATGGGGGCTCTACCTATACTTTCATGCACGCTGAAACTTACGAACAAATCGAAATTGATGAATCTTTGATCAATAATCCCGGATTGTTGAAAGAAGGTCAGAATGTTGAAGTAATGTATCATGCTGATACCGACACTCCGCTCACTTGTGAACTACCTCCATTTGTTGAACTGGAAGTTACCTATACTGAACCGGGGGTAAAAGGCGATACAGCCACGAATGCTGCCAAAAGAGCCATCGTTGAAACAGGAGCAGAGGTTTTTGTTCCCCTTTTCATCGAAACTGGTGAAAGAATTAAAGTTGACACACGCACTAACAAATACGCGGAAAGAGTTAAATAATGAAATTTTCCCAACCCATCGGCATTGATGAACTGATTGGTATCATCAAAAAAGATGTTGTCATAAAAGGTAATCCCCTGAACCAAATCTGGGGAATTAATGAATTGCACTCCATCACTGAAGGCGATTTGTCTTTTGTTGACCATCCCAAGTATTTTGAACGCATGCTCAAGAGCAAGGCATCCGTTATTTTCATCAACAAAGAGGTGGATTGTCCGGAAGGGAAAACGTTGCTCATCACCGATGATCCGCTGGATGCTTATTTGAAAGTGGTTGCTCATTATACCCATTTCTCTCCTCAAAAAGAGGCTATTCATCCCACTGCAAAAATTGGTGAGGGAACCATTATCCAACCCTGTACGTTTGTGGGCGAAAATGTGGTGATCGGGCGCAACTGCATCATTCACTCCAACGTAAGCATCTATGCTGACTCTGTCATTGGAGACAATGTCATCATTCATTCGGGCAGCGTCATCGGCGCCGATGCCTGCTACTTTCAAAAACGTCCTGAGGGATGGCTGAAATTGGATTCCTGCGGCCGCACTGTCATTGGCAACAATGTCGAAATCGGCTGCAATGTCTGCATCGACCGCGGAGTTTCCGGCGACACGTTTATCGGCGACGGCTGCAAATTCGACAATCTCGTACAAATTGGTCATGATACCTATGTGGGCAAACATTGTCTTTTTGGTGCACAATCTGCCATTGCAGGCTGCTCTCATTTGGAGGATGGCTGCGTAATCTGGTCCAAATCCGTGATCAACAAAGATTTATATATCGCAAAAAACACTACGTTACTTGCCCTCTCCGGCATCGACAAAAACGTTACGGAAGAAGGCACCACCCTCTTCGGAGCCCCCGCTACGGATGCACGCAAAAAATGGAGAGAGATGGCTTATACAAAAATGCTTCCGGAGATTGTGGAAGAGTTTAAAAAACTGAAAAAAGAGTTCGAAGAACTGAAAAGCAAAATGTAAGTAACAATATACGTTATCTGTTGACAAATAAGCGATTAATGATGTTCATTGGTCGCTTTTTTTTCTTTGCATTTTCCATACAAAAATGTATATTTGCAATCTTTATATCCATATTTTTTTATATGAAACTGTTTTTTGATAGCGGAGCCACTAAATGCGATTGTATTTTATTGAATGATAATGGTTTATACATCAATCATTATACACACAATGGCATCAATGTATCCTACACGGACGATTCTACCATTGGACAAACACTTCAATTTTTTCAGAAAAAAATCGGACAACCTGTCAAGCAGATTGTTTTTTCGGGTGCCGGTTGCGGGAACCCGTCCAACCAAACGAGATTGGGGAAAATCCTAACGGCACTCTTCCCGCAAAGCGAAGTTCAGGTAATCTCCGATCTGCTTGGCGCTTGCATTGTTTTAAGTTGCCACGAGCCCTCTCTGGTTGCAATTTTAGGCACAGGCTCCAGTGCTTGCCGCTACGACGGCCAAAAAATCGCTGAGCAAGCACCCTCTTTAGGTTATTTGTTAGGCGATGAAGGAAGCGGAACTTATCTGGGGAAAACACTCATACAAAAATATCTGCGAAAAGAACTCCCCGATTCAATTTGCACAGAATTAGAAGAAAGATTCCAACTCACCCCCTCCGAAACCATTCGAAAAATATACCGGGAACCTGCCCCCAACCTCTTTTTCTCTCTCTTTGCAAAATTCCTTGCCGAAAAGAGAAATGAACCCGTCATTCACCAGCTTCTTTTGCATGCATTTTCCGATTTTTTTGAAATGCAAATAAAGTATCTCTCTCATTTCCAAAGCTATCCTCTACATTGCACAGGCTCTATCGCTTACCATTTTCAAGATATTCTTCGCGAAATAGCGGAACAATACCAAGTGCACATAGGCAACATATCCCCTTCTCCATTAGAAAAGATAAAGATTAGCGGTATTCAACTATAACACATTGATAACAAATAAAATACATAAAAATTTCTCTAAAACCGATAAAAAATGCCATCCGCTAAAAAAAAGTGTATGCTTATTTTGAGAAACTATCACTTTTGAAGTGATTTATTTTCTGAAAAATTTGTACTTTTGCGTTTAATTTGAAAATTCAACCCAATATGAATTATATAGAATTTGACAAAGAGAAATTAGTCAACATTGCCTACGCGAAACAACGCGAGTTACTACGCTGTAGTAGAACCGGAGCCTTTGCGACAACTACTTTATTACGACTCAACACTCGAAAATATCACGGATTATTTATTGTCCCTCAAGATAAGATAGACCATGAACGGCATGTTCTCGTTTCCAATCTCAACGAATCCATCATCATGAATGATATGGAATTCAGGTTAGGCATACACCAATATAAAGGAGGCATCATTGACCCGAAAGGGAACAAATACCTGCAACGCTTTGTTGCAGAGCCACTTCCAACCTATTACTTTAGAGTGGGGAAATTTAACTTTAAAAGCGAAATTCTCTTTTTAAGCAATGATGAAAGACTCATCGTCAAATATACTATTCTTGATGATGTGGAGAGTGTATCCATTCAATTCCAACCTTTATTGGCATTTCGGCAAATTCATTGTCTTACGCACAAAAATGATGCGGCCAACACTGGCTTTGAGTGGTGCGAAAATGGCTTAAAGTATTGTTTATACGATAATTACACTCCCGTCTATATTCAATCTTCCGAGCCTATCTATTATGAGCACCAACCCATCTGGTACGAAAATTTTGAATACGAAGAAGAGATTAAAAGAGGGTATGAAGGAATCGAGGATTTGTTGAATCCGGGGAAAATCACAGTAAAATTAAATACCCCTGTGCTTTATGTTACAATCGGCACAAAACCCCTTGACACAAAAACCATTGGAGAGCTCTTCAATGCTGATATACAAAAACACACAAACCGGACCACCTATTTCAACTGTTTGCAGAACGCTGCCGAGCAATTCATTGTTAAACGCAACGGAAAAACCCAAATCATTGCCGGCTATCCATGGTTCGGCCGCTGGGGAAGAGATACTTTCATCGCCCTTCCGGGATTAACTTTGGCCCTCAACAAACCGGAATTATGCAAGGAAATTTTAGACTCTATGCTGGAGGAATTGCACGACGGACTGTTTCCCAATATGGGGTGCGACAACAACAACGTCTACAACTCGGTGGATGCCCCTCTCTGGTTTTTCCGCGCACTGCAACAATATGCCACCTACACCAGCGGGGAGAAAACCATTTGGAAAACTTATGGAGACAAGATGAAAGCCATCATCAATACCTATAAAAACGGGGCATTGTACAACATCAGGATGTTGGATAATGGATTGATTCATGCAGGATGCGAAGGAAAAGCACTCACATGGATGGATGCCGTAGTCGATGGCAAGCCCATCACCCCCAGAATAGGTTGTCCTGTAGAAGTCAATGCTTTATGGTATAATGCTTTATGCTTCAGTTCAGAAATGGCCAAATTAGCCAAGGATACAGATTTTGTGAACGAGTGGAAAGAAATCATCAAAGAGTTTCCCAACGTCTTTAAAAACACTTTTTGGTCGAAGGAAAAAGGGTATCTCGCAGATTACGTGGATGGCGAATACAAGAATTTCCAAGTCCGCCCCAATATGCTGATTGCTGCATCATTACCCTACACCGCCATCAGTGAAAAAATAAGACAGCTTATTTTGAAAAAATGTATGGAGGAACTTCTTACGAATAAGGGCATTCGAACTTTATCACCCAGCGACCCTGATTACAAAGGGCACTATACCGGCTCCCAGGCAGAACGTGATGCAGCTTACCATCAAGGGACATGCTGGCCATGGTTATTGGCCCCTTATGCAAATGCTGTGGTTTCTGTCTATCAAAAAAAATCCATTCCATTGCTGGAAAAAGTACTCTACGAATTTGAAAACGACATGAAAGAGTATGGGATTTCAACGGTTGGTGAAATCTTCGACGGCGCACCACCACACCGCCCTAACGGATGTATTTCCCAAGCTTGGAGTGTTGCCGCTTTGATCTACATCAAGTGGGTTTTAGAGACAAATAAAACACTTTAAGTAATCATATTTAATTAATTAATAATAAATATTTTACAAATAATATGATTCCCGATGAGGCATACATGCAGAGATGCTTGCAGTTGGCTGCTTTGGGTTTAGGAAAAGTACAACCCAACCCCATGGTAGGAGCGGTTATTGTTCATAACAACTCCATTATTGGCGAAGGGTTTCACCAACAATACGGACAATCCCATGCGGAAGTCAATGCCATTCAATCGGTAAATGACAAAAGTAAACTCGCAGAATCCACGATATACGTAAGTTTGGAGCCATGCTCCCATTATGGCAAAACGCCTCCTTGCGCCGACCTGCTCATTCAGTGGAAAATTCCCCGCGTAGTCGTTGGCACTACCGATCCGCATCAAAAAGTTAATGGTCAAGGAATCAGCAAATTAAAAAACGCAGGTGTACAGGTCAAGGTAGGTGTTTTGGAAGATGAGTGCCGTTTTCTGAACCGCCGTTTTTTTGCCTATCATCAAAAAAAACGCCCCTATATCATTTTAAAATGGGCACAAAGCAGCGACGGCTTTATGGATATTGACCGCACTAACGGTCATCGCGAGTACTGGATTACAAACAAGGAAATGCGCATACTATCCCACAAATGGCGGAGCGAAGAACAGGCCATCCTCGTGGGGTACAACACCTACTGCAACGATCATCCGCAACTTACCACACGCGAATACCCTGGCAACAATCCACAAAGATACATTATGGTAAACAAAGGAATACCATACTCTATATCAAAAGATTATAATATACTACCTAATCAATTAGATGAAGTAATTGATACCTTGTATCATCACCAAATACAATCGGTCATTATAGAAGGCGGACGGAAAACCCTTGACCTTTTTCTCCAAGCAGACCTATGGGATGAAGCCCGTGTTCTCATTGGGAACCAGAAATTAGGACAAGGGGGGCAGGCACCGGCGATACCCGCGTTACCCGATAAGGAAACTGCCATCAACCACAATCTCTTAAGATACTACTACCATGTTTGATTACACCTATAAAACGATTGAAAAGGAGTCGGAAGGCATTTACCGGGAAAAAGGAAGCAAATTCATTGCGTTGGCTTTTCCTGTAAAAAACGAAGATGCTGTCAAAGAGCGTTTGTCAGAAGTAAAAAAAAAGTATTATGATGCCCGTCACCACTGTTACGCCTATATTCTTGGTCCCAACAAGGATTACTATCGCTTAAATGATGATGGCGAGCCGTCGGGAACAGCCGGACGCCCCATTCACGGCCAACTCTTATCCAAAGATGTTACCGACACACTCATCATTGTAGTTCGCTATTTTGGGGGTATCAAGTTGGGGGTAAGCGGGTTATTAAATGCCTATAAAACAGCGGCAAAAGACGCTTTAGAGAACAGCCATATCATCACCAAATTCGTGGAAGAGCAATACGGAATCTCTTTTCCACCTGTTGCAATGAATAAGGTGATGCAGTTGCTGAAACGCGACAGCGTAAAAATCATGGACCAGCAATACAACACCGAGTGTGAAATCTATTTTTCCATACAGAAGCGGGAAGCAGATGTGCTACTTGAAAGTTTAAAGAAAATCGAGAATTTAAAACTATCGGTATGGAATCCATAGATATTTTAAATACCCCCATTGAGTTTTTGAAAGGCGTTGGCCCAAAGCGGGCGGCAACCCTTCAGAAGGAATTTAATATATTCACATTCCGCGATTTGCTGTACAACTTTCCCTACCGCCATGTGGATAAGAGCACTGTCTACCGTATCATTGACATACAAGCGGAAGGAAGCTACATGCAATTTAAAGGACGTATCACATCCTATCAAATCATTGGACAGCAACGGAACAAGCGTCTTTCCGCTCAATTCACCGACGGCACCGGCACACTGGAACTTGTTTGGTTTAATGGCATCAAATGGATTGAAGACATTTTAAAAGCGAATCACAAAGAATGGATTATTTTTGGAAAGCCCACACTTTTCAACCACAAGTGGAATATGTCGCACCCCGAACTAATAGATCCCACGGCGAAAAGTGAACAAACGGTTCCCCAGCACTTCTACCCCATTTACAACACTTCCGAAAAAGCTAAAAAATCAGGCCTGGATTCCAAGTCGATAGCTAAACTAACCGCTTTGCTGCTTACCCAGCTCATGTCCAGAAATATTCAGGAAACCCTCTCCCCCAATCTTATCGAAGTGCATCATCTATTAGGATTAAAAAGCGCTTTGTTTAACATCCATTATCCTCAAAGCCAGAACCATTTAGCCATGGCCCAATACCGGTTGAAATTTGAGGAATTGTTTTATGTTCAACTTAAACTCCTAAAACTCAAGCTGATAAATTCAAAACGCTACCGAGGTCATATTTTCGCACAGGTGGGGGAAAATTTCAATTTCTTTTACCATCATTGTCTCAAGTTTGAACTGACCGGAGCACAAAAAAGGGTTATCAAAGAGATACGCGCCGACCTAAAAAGCGGGCAGCAGATGAACCGTTTGTTGCAAGGAGATGTCGGTAGCGGCAAAACCATCACTGCCTTGTTAGTGATGCTCATCGCTTTGGACAATGGTTTTCAATCCTGTTTGATGGCACCGACTGAAATATTGGCTACACAACACTACGAGAATATCACCAAGCAACTGCGCAACATGAATATACAAGTTGCTCTATTAACTGGCTCTTCTAAGACTTCCGAGAGAAAATCCATTCTTGAAAAACTCAAAAATGGAGAGATCAGCATTCTCATTGGCACGCATGCACTGATAGAGAATGAGGTTGTTTTCAAGAATTTAGGATTGGCTGTAATTGATGAGCAACATCGTTTTGGGGTTGAGCAACGGGCGAAATTATGGAAAAAGAATGTTCCCCCGCCTCATATTTTGGTAATGACCGCCACGCCTATTCCACGGACGCTGGCCATGACGCTTTACGGTGATTTGGATTTATCCATCATTGACGAGCTGCCCAAAGGGCGCAAACCAATCATCACCAAGCATTTATACGAGAAAGACAGATTACTATTATTTGGATTCATCAAAAAGCAAATTGCCTTAGGACGGCAGGTTTTTGTTGTGTATCCCCTCATCAAGGAATCAGAGACGATGGATCTTTTGAATTTGGAAGCAGGATTTGAGGCAATGTCGCATGCTTTTCCGCTTCCGCAATATGCCATCAGCATGGTACATGGGAAGATGAAAAATGAGGTTAAAGACTTTGAAATGCAGCGTTTTATCAAAAATGAAACCTCTATCTTGCTCTCCACCACAGTGATAGAAGTGGGCATTGACATTCCCAATGCGAGTGTCATGGTTATTGAAAACGCGGAACGGTTCGGATTATCACAGTTGCACCAATTGCGCGGGCGCGTGGGACGCGGTTCCGATCAATCATATTGCATTTTGATGTCAGGCGACAAACTCACCAACGAAGGGAAAAAACGATTGGAGGCAATGGTCAGCACCACAGATGGATTTGAAATCGCCAACTTCGACCTCAAACTCAGAGGTCCCGGCGATTTGCAGGGAACGCAACAAAGTGGCATCCTTGACTTTAAAATTGCCGATATATCCAAAGATGAAAAGATCCTCACCCTAACTCGTGAAATTGCCTCCAAATTACTGGAAAACGATCCCAACCTCACTCATCCAGAACATGTCATTGTGGCCCAACAACTCAAAGAAAAACTTAAAAGTGAACATTTTTTTGGCATGATAAGTTAAGTAAACCATGATAAAAAAAATTGTCTTTTATTTGCTTTGTTCACTTCCCGTATGGCTTTCAGCACAATACGATGCCCCGTTGCGTATTGAGTTAGAATGCGCCAAAGACCAAAATGACTACCATTTTATTGCCGCCGACACCAATGGTTTGTTTGTCATTTACGAGGGAAATGATCTTAGCCCTGATACAACCACATGGGTATTTGTGCATTATGATACAAATTTTCAAAAAATTGCCCATTTTATCATTCCTATGCCTACCCTTACAGAATATATTTCCGCAGCACAAAGCGAACACTTTGTTTACTTCCTATTTCAAAAAAGGTTCCCTAAAAAAGAACCCGTTCAAACACTGCTCCTTACCATAGATCTCAAAAATTTCAGTTATAACTTACAAAGAATAAACAATTTAACAAACCCAAAGTTAACAAAGCTCTGGGCTATGGACAATCACATAGCCCTTTTAGCCGAAGAAGAGAAGCAGGATCACCTCTATTTCTACGATTTTTTTCAAAAAAATCATCAAGAGATAACCAACGGAACAGATTATCGGATAGAGTTTTGCGAACCCGACACGGTTCACCACAGCTGGCTCATAGGCCTGAAGGAAGGAAAATTGAACCAATACAGCAATATACATATCTATAAGCTTGATATTCAAGACAATACTATTCATCATTATCTTCTTCCTCCCACACAAGATATCACCTACAATTCACTGCGCGCCATCGTTATTAATACTGATACCACCTTATTACTAGGAACTTACAATAATCAACAAGACAAATATTCCTCACAGCTACATTCCGGTGTTTTCACTGTCGTATGGAACGATACACTATTCTCCTATCCTAAATTCTTCAGTTACACGGGATTGAAATCCCAAACCGCCCAGAGCAAAAAAAACGACGTATCTGCCTTGAATTTGCAATTACTGATAGCACCCACCGCACACGGGAAGGGGCAATACACATTCATTACAGAGGTGTTCTATCCCGAATACAACTACCAATCCAGCTACTACGATGATTTTGGCTACGGATTTGGGACCAACCATTATTCAGGCACCACCTTTGCCGGGTATAAATTCTTAAATGCCTATATCACTACTTTTGATCCGAGCGGGAACTTGTTATGGGACAATTTTTTCCCTTTATCCAATAATCTTACCCAATCCTTACGAACTCACCTCAGCATTCACTATCTTGGTCAAGAAGCTCTTATTTTATACCCTCGCAACAATCATATTATCAATACATTACTAAAAAATGGGGAAACCATCATCAAATTATCCGCCTTTCCCATCGAGACCAATTCCTCTCGCGATGTTGTAGAGTATAATCGCCATACACAAATTCAATTCTGGTATGGTAACAATTTCATTATCAGTGGTTATCAATATTTATATACCAAAGGTAAACGCAATGACAAAAGATATGTTTTCTTTCTTAACAAAGTTCAATATTGGTAAAATAAGATATTTATCCATGACCTGTTGCGGTCTTTTCTTTTGCTTAACTGCTTTTTCTCAGTTACTTACAAAAGAACAATTAGACCAATATCCCATTTATACTTCATTGGAGGAGGCGCTACAGAATCCGACAGAAGTCTATCGCTTTAAATGGAAAGGGAAAATCGATTCTTTGCCTGAAAATTTCTTTCTGTTAACGAACTTGCAAGAGCTAAACCTTTCCAAATGTCGTTTATTATCTGTAAACCAACAAATTGGAGAGCTAAAAAAATTACAATATCTCAATGTTGCGCGCAATCGTTTGGTAAGTTTACCTGAAACGATAGGCCAACTAACACATCTGAAATACCTCATTATCAACCGCAATATGATTGGCTGTCTGCCTGAAAGCATTGGAGCGTTGCACGAACTCATCTACATTGATGCATGGGATAATCCCATGTATGAACTACCTGAAAGCATCGTCAACCTGCAAAACACATTAAAAACGATTGATTTACGGCAAATTGCGCTGCATAATGATGAGTTGGACAAGATGGAAAAGATGCTTCCCAACACAGACATCAAAATCACTTCCACTTGCGATTGCAACGATGGTAGGGATGATTGAAAATTTATTAAAATTTTGCATTGGAAAACCACCCTGATTTTTAAATATTATTGTATTTTTGCTGTTTCTAAAATAATCAGTTAAAAACGCAATAACGTGCAGAAAATCAAGAATATAGCAATCATTGCTCATGTCGATCACGGTAAAACGACGTTGGTTGACCGTTTTCTTTATCAAAGCAATCTCTTCAGAAAAGATCAGGAAACAAAAGAATTATTGTTGGACAATAACGATTTGGAACGCGAACGCGGCATTACTATTTTGTCGAAAAATGTTTCTGTCCGCTATAAAGATTACAAAATAAACATCATTGACACGCCCGGGCACAGCGATTTTGGCGGCGAAGTGGAACGTGTGCTTAATATGGCCGACGGTGTTCTGCTCATTGTAGATGCTTTGGAAGGACCTATGCCGCAAACCCGTTTTGTATGCCAGAAAGCCATTGAATTGGGCTTGCGTCCCATTTTAGTCATCAACAAAGTGGATAAGCCCAACTGTACCCCCGAATTGGTACAAGAAGCCGTTTTTGAACTGATGTTCAATTTAGGCGCCAATGATGAACAGCTGGATTTCCCCACCGTCTATGGTTCAGCCAAACAAGGGTGGATGGGTCCCGATTGGCAAAACCCGACCAATGACATCAGTTATTTGTTGGACAAAATCATCGAGTACGTTCCTGATCCCAAAATTGAAGATGGGAATCTGCAACTAATGATTTCTTCCTTGGATTATTCCTCTTATGTGGGACGTATTGCCATTGGCAAACTGAAACGTGGCACCCTCGACTGGGGGCAGAATGTTACCTTAGTAAAGCGAAACGGCACCAAGATTCCTTCCAAAATCAAAGAGTTATACGTTTTTGAAGGACTGGGTAAAGAGAAAATGAAACAGACCATCTATCCGGGTGAGATTTGTGCGGTGTTAGGGTTGGATAATTTCGACATTGGCGACACAATTGCCGACTTTGAAAATCCCGAACCGCTGCCTCCTATCAAAGTGGATGAACCCACGATGAGTATGCTGTTTACCATCAACAACTCGCCATTTTTTGGGAAAGAGGGAAAATATGTTACCTCCCGTCACCTGCGCGACCGTTTATTTTTGGAATTGGAAAAGAATCTTGCCCTCCGCGTGGAAGAAACCGACTCTCCAGATATGCTAACCGTTTATGGGCGTGGGATTTTGCATTTGTCCGTACTCATTGAGACAATGCGCCGCGAAGGCTATGAATTGCAAGTCGGTCAGCCGCAAGTAATCATCAAAGAAATAGATGGCAAAAAATGCGAACCGATTGAACAACTGACCGTATTGGTTCCCGAAGAGTTCTCAAGCCGTGTAATCGATTATGTATCAAGAAGAAAAGGCGATCTGCTTTCCATTGACACCATCGGGGACAGAGTTCACCTTAACTTCCAAATCCCATCCAGAGGAATTATCGGATTGCGCAACCAAATTCTCACCGCTACCGAGGGCGAAGCGATTATGTCGCACCGTTTCATTGAATTTCAACCATGGAAAGGGGATATTCCTACCCGCCATTCGGGAGCCTTGATCGCCATGGAAACAGGCCAATCATATCCATACGCTATTGACAAGTTGCAAGATCGCGGAACTTTCTTTATCGAACCCAACGACCCTGTTTATGCCGGACAAGTGATTGGTGAACATATTCGTCAAGATGATTTGGTAATCAATGTTTGTAAAGCTAAGAAATTGAGCAATATGCGTGCCGCCGGCTCCGACGAAAAGTTAAAAATCGCACCAGCTGTACATCTTTCCTTAGAGGAATATATGGAATTTATTGCCAATGATGAATATTTGGAAATAACCCCGA
This sequence comes from Bacteroidales bacterium, assembly GCA_016290715.1. Lineage (GTDB taxonomy): Bacteria > Bacteroidota > Bacteroidia > Bacteroidales > WCHB1-69 > UBA1756. The sequence continues at coordinate 1,678 of JAEEUY010000138.1, read as the reverse complement.
AATCATTGCGTGTGCGTAAAATCATCTTGGATGAAGTGGAACGCAAACGGGCCAACAAGAAATAATATGAACGGCGAAATCACGCTAACCAATATGGAGTTTTACAGCTATATTGGTTGCTTTGAAGAAGAGAAAAAAATAGGGACACGATTCTCTGTTTCTGTCCACATTGTGTACGATGCCATCCCTTGTGCCAAATCCGATGATTTGGCGCAAGCCATCAACTATCAGAAAGTTTATTGCATGGTAAAAGAAATCATGCGACAGCCTGTAAACCTTTTAGAAAAAAAAGCGGCACAAATCATAGACACCTTAAAACAAGAATTCTCACAGATCCAACATCTTGAGGTCTCCATTTCCAAATTAAACCCCATGCTTGCCGCCGGCGGAAAGGTGGAAGCGGTTACCGTAACATTAAAATCATAATTTTTCCATCCATGACCATTCCCGACAAATCTTTTTTCCCATTTATAGAGAAATCCGAGCAGCTTGACAATATTACCCAAAACATTCGTCATACCCTCTCCACTTACATTCAAAATTGCCAATTACAATCCTTGGTACTGGGCATTTCCGGTGGCATTGACAGCGCACTCTGCGCCGCCCTGCTCCACCCCGTCTGCAACCAACTGCACATACCCCTCATCGGAAGATCCATCACCATTGAAACAAACAAACAAGTGGAAATCGACCGTTCCATTGAAGTTGGAGAAAGTTTTTGCACTGATTTCCAACACATTGACTTAACTGATATTTTTTATGCCAATAAAAAAATGTTAATTCAATTTGATGACTCCATGCTTTCAAAACTGCGGCAAGGAAATATGAAGGCACGAATGAGAATGATGATGCTTTACGATTTGGCACAACTGCATCATGGAATTGTTATTTCAACAGATAACTACACCGAATTTCTAACCGGATTTTGGACTCTTCATGGCGACGTGGGCGATTATGCGCCTATTATGAATCTTTGGAAAACAGAGGTCTTTAATCTATCCAAAAACCTATTAAGGGAATGTAATGCAGAGCAAAAAACAGCCTTGCAGAAATGTATTGAGGCCACCCCAGTTGACGGTTTGGGCATCAGCAGTTGCGATTGCGAGCAATTGGGCGTAAACAATTACTACGAAGCCGATAAAATTTTTGCTGCATACTTCCAAGGAGATACGAGTTGGGAAAGCCATCCTTTAATCCAACGTTATTTGCGCTCTGAATACAAGCGCAATAATCCCATACAAATTAGCAGAAACAACTTATTACAAGCACAATAGACAAATATTCTTACAATTTTTTCCAAAATAGAACGTTAAACATGGGTAATTTCCAACTGATGAAAAGAATTCACTATTTTTCCGCCTGCTTTATCGTTCTTTCACTGCTGTATCTTTTAGGAAGCTGCCATAAAAATGAAGATACCGAAAACGCAAAACTCACCTTCTCCTCTACCGAAGTTTGCTTTGACACGGTTTTCACGACGGTAGGCTCGATAACCAAGAGTTTCACGGTACACAATCCCCATTCTTTTGAAGTTACTTTCAGTGCCGAACTGGCAGGAGGGAAACAATCCCCTTTCAGCATTAATGTTGATGGCGAAGCCGGCACGTTTTTTAAAAATGTAACCATTGCCCCTCGCGATAGCATTTTCGTTCATGTGGTAGTAAACATCAACCCTAAC
>JAEEUY010000137.1 GCA_016290715.1 Bacteroidales bacterium | reverse complement strand
CTGAGGCTAGCGAAATATTCTTTTTATCTTCGGCAAAAGTCATTCCGACAAGCAGTAATAGAGAAAGCCAAATGATACGCATGTTAGAAATATACAATTTTAAACAAGCGAAAAAATTCCCGGAGGCGTTCGCCTTCGGGACTTCTGTAAACGAGCTTAGCGAGCTTAAAATTACATGGCTTCGAGCTTCTTGCCTTTGGTTTCGTTGACGAGTTTGGCCACGAACACGAAGCTTATGGCCGCGAAGGCCGTGTAAATCAAGTAAGTCGGGCCGATGCCAATGCCGTGTTCGCCGACGAGGACGGGGAACGACCAGCTGACCAAGAAGTTAGCACCCCACTGGGCAAGTCCGCAAACGGAGATTGCCACGGCACGGATGCGGTTGTTGAACATTTCGCCGAGCATCACCCACATGACCGGACCCCAAGTTGCTGCGAAGAAGGCCACGTAGAAGTTTGCGGCGAGGAGGGCGAAGATGCCGCTGGAACCCGCAAGGTTGCCGTTTGCGTCGGAACCGAAGAGGAAACAGCAAGCGAGTGTGCCGAGCGTGACCGCCATACCCGCAGAACCGATGAGCAAAAGCGGCTTGCGCCCAATCTTGTCAATCAGGAGAATCGCGGCGATGGTCATGGTCAAATTGATGGCACTGGAAATCACGCTGGTGAGGAAGGCGTCGCTTTCGCCAAAGCCCACACTCTGCCAAAGCATGGAACCGTAATAGAAGATGACGTTGATGCCCACGAGCTGCTGGAGAATGGCAAGGCCGAGACCCGCCCACACGATTGGAGCGATGCGTTTCTTGCCTGCAATTGTTTCGAGAAGGTCGGAAAGCTTCGTCGGCTTGTTGCTCTTGAAGGATTCCTGGATTTCAATCGCTTTTTCTTTGATGCCGACACTTGCAATCAACGAGAGGACCTTCTCGGCTTCTTCCATGCGGCCTTTGCTGACGAGGTAACGCGGAGATTCTGGGAGCTGCCAAGCGGCGATACCGTAAATGAGTGCCGGGATGGCTTCGACCCAGAACATCACTTTCCATGAATGGATGCCCATAATCATATTGCTTGCGGAACCTGAAATGCGAACGATGATGTAGTTCGAAAGCAATGCCACGAATATGCCGATGACGATGGCGAACTGCTGCATGGAACCGAGGCGCCCACGCAAATGCGCTGGGGAAGTTTCGGCAATGTAGATCGGCGCGATGATGGAGGCGACACCGATACCGACACCGCCAATGACACGCCATGCGATAAAGTCATAGATGGTGAAGGGGAGGCCAGACCCGATAGCGCTTACGAAAAAGAGAATGGAGGCCGCAATCATGCATCGCACTCGTCCAAATTTATCTGCTAGGCGACCGGCAAAGTATGCCCCGACGGCAGCGCCAATCAGCGCAAGCGAAACGGCAAGACCGAGCTGCATGTCGTTGCAGTTGAAATAACCCTTGAGTGCCACGTTGGCACCGTTAATCACGGACGAGTCAAAACCGAATAGAAACCCTCCGATGGCAGCGGAAAGGGTTATCATGATGACGTGTCCAACGTTGTAATTGTCTTCTACTGCCATGATTGTACCTCTCTTGTTTGATAAATAAATTTCGTGCGTTAATTTAGCTATCTGCCTTTTGTAATTTCAAGAATTACAAATAAACTCAATAGTCTAAAATGGACTAACGCTTTTGTTACATTTCTGCGTAAGTAGAGGATTAATACCACTGCTCCCGATATGTTTATTATATATAATTTTACTACATTAGGCACGGAATTTTTTGAAGCGAACCATCTTCAATATTCCAAGTTGGAATATATTTTCTGAAAAATGATATTGTAGTTTGTGTAAAAGCGACTTTTATTGTGTAAGGAAAATTTATGAGTTTGTATTTTATAAAAAAAATGCGCGAAAATTTTGTTTTTCGGTTTGCAGTTTTTGACGTTTTCAGGGTGTGCGGTAACTTTGTCGGGGAACATGTTGGGGGAGGCTGCTGTTCTCAAGTATTCGTCGGAACAGAAAAAATTTCGTTATGTGGACGTTGGGGGCGTTGTTGCGGGTGATGAAAATAGGGAAATTTCGTCGCCGCATCATTCGAAATCTATTGAAGGGCTTGCTGTTAATATAAAAATTGAGCTTTTATCGTTTGATTACTCGCTTGCTGGGCAAAAGGGGGGACTGTTCTTGTCTGTTCCGATTTCCCTTCCGATGGATATTGGACTTCGCCCAAGTGTTGTGCAATGGATTGGCCCTGCATATTTAGGGGCGGGAGTCTCTTTTGTGGGTGGCTATTATTCCAATGAGCAAAAAGAAAATTATGAACCTAAAGTGGATAATCCGAAGGGTCGTTTTGACGGCTTTGTTTTGTACAACGTTGGCGGTGGTGTGATGTTTGATCTCGGTGAAGTGTTTTCTTTGGGAGGTTACGTCAATTACGAACGTTTGGCATTCAATAGCGGTGGCTCGAATGCTAAAAACGAGATGTTTTCTGATTGGACAAGTGATGGGGGCAAGGAAAACTACCCGGGGTATGCGCATCGAACGAATGTGTTGACGTTTGGAATCAGCGCTTTTTGGAAAAAGAAACATCCTTGGGGATTGTATTTAGAATATGCGCCTGAAGTGCTTCCGCTAAATGACAAACGCGCTAAGCTTCAGATTGGTTGGATTTTCTTGTATTGATTTGATAATGGAAGATTTTGTAAACTTTTTGGTGAACTCGGTCTGTATTTAAGTTATTTTTGAATGGGCTTATTAGAGGGTTTTGCAGAAACTCTTGGTGCTCGGTTGTAATAGGATTTTTTCCGATGGAGACTGTTATGGTTTGGAACAGAATTGGCAATTTCGTGGCGTTATCCCTTGCATTTATCTTAGCTGCTTGTGGCGATGACTCGTCAACAGAACCTCAAGCTCCTGTAGCAATAGAATCTGCGAATGAAATTAACAGTTCGTCTATTCATTGGGCTGGTTCTTATTCAGGACCAGAAAAAATTGATAATCCTGATTATTTATGGGTCTATTACAACACTACAGATGGCTGTTCTTATATCTATACTCATTCAGGGTGGACTTTGTTTGCAAGCGGGGCCAGAAATATCAATGACGAGAGTAATTCAAAGACTGTTGGCGCACGAGATGGAGCTAATGGGAAAGATGGTTCTGATGGTAGAGATGGAAATGATGGTAAAGACGGAAGGGACGGTGTAGATGGTGTTGATGGCAAAAATGGTATTGATGGAAAAGACGGCAAAAATGGTGCTGATGGTAAAGACGGTATTGATGGCAAGGATGGTAAAGATGGTAAGAATGGCTCCGACGGTCGGGATGGTATCGACGGTAAAGATGGCAAGGATGGTAAAGATGGGAAAAACGGTATTGACGGGAAGGACGGCGTCGATGGTAAAGATGGTAAAGACGGGAAAGACGGTGTTGACGGTAAGAATGGCCTCGATGGTCGGGATGGTATTGATGGAAAAGATGGTGAAGATGGGTTCGTTTTCATAAGGAGTACTGAGGAAATTAGCGATGGTGTTACTTATGATGTTAAATCGTATGCTCAACTAGAAGCTGGTAATCCTTATTTCTATATGTATTACAAATTTTTCTTTGTAAACAACAATCTTGCCAAATCGTATGTATGCTATCACAATGCTGCAAATATGATTTCTAAACAGGTTTCCTATTTGGATTTTACCGAGAATGATTGTGGTGAATCGTCTTATATTAAAACTTACTCAAAAACAGGTTATGTAACATCGACTACACAAATGATGTATTCTCTTAATACTGAAATAAAGATAATTTATGTTTATTATCCATCTTCAAGTATTGTTCATTATTACGCGCAATATCAGGGAAATAAACTACTTACTGCTACAGCATATGATAAAAATGGAAATGCTTTATCGACAAGTTCCTCCGTAGTTTTGGCGGCGATAGAAAACGCCCAAATTACAGATAATTATTCCTCTGTGAAAGACTCGAATGAAACGAGTTTATTCGATGTTAAATCCATCACGCTAGACAGATACCATGTGTTGGGAACATCGACTAATCGAAAAATTTTGGCAACGGTTGTTGTAAATGATATTTCGCTCATTGATACTAGTGAAGGTGTTTTTATTCAGGTGACGAATACAAATCAGGATACTGTTATCAATTTTAGGGCTGTAGCAATATCGCAGGATACAATAACGGCTACTATTTCAGCTCCTATATTGGCTAGTTATTCCTATAATGGCAAAGAATATATGGTTCGTCTAAAAATTGGCGAAAAGGTTTTCAAGGATTTGGTAACGAAATTCAATGTGAGTGATTCATATTATAATATCGCCATAAATACTCCGTCTAGAATTAACTTAGATAAGGTGGCGTCAGATTCGTTCTCTGTATCGGTGAAAGGCTATAACATAGATTTTGTGAACAAAATGCATATTGTCGTCATGGATAGTGAACAGAATCAACTAGGTGACTCTGTGAGTGTTGACTTGACTCCTATTCAGTGGCTTAGTGATACTTGTAAAAATTTACAGACGCTTTCCACTTGGATTCCAATTCCTCAAAAGGAAGGAACCTATGATTTGATATTGTTTGTGAATGGTGAAAAATACGGAACTAAAAAATATTCTTTTATTGTTCATAAGAATCCGTATTTTACATCTTTTGTTATCCCTGATGCATCCGTTGACAATGCCGATAGCTATGTTAATGCAACCTTGGCTGGAAAAAATTTTGAAAAGGCTGGGCTTGATATTTCTGCATTGAATTTGGTTTTTAGTAAGGATTACGAGGTTATTGATACGCTGAAGTACGAAGCGACTCTTCATTATAATAATGATTCTATGATTACTCTTAAGATTTATATTCCGCAGGATGCTGGTTCTTATGAAATTTCGGCGCACTATGATAAAGCTAGTATTTCATCAACATTTACGGTCATAGGACGTTGTTCTGCAAGCCAAGAAGGTAAAATCGTTCAAAAGGAAGGTGTGTATTATGTGTGTGATGCAGACACATTCAGGGTTGCGAGTAATTTGGAAATTGAATTCAATAAAGGATGTGTCAATAAAAATGAAGGATTTTCTATTTTGGATAAAGACATATCTTCAACTACAAAATGGTACTATGTTTGTAAAAGTGGCTCTTGGGAATTTACACCAGTTTTTGAATATGGAACATTAACCGATGACCGTGACAAGCTAATGTACAAAACGATTGTCATTGGGGAACAAACTTGGATGGCGGAAAACCTGAACTATGCTGATAGTGTCAAAACGCCGAGCTTGAAGGGCCGAAACTGGTGTTATAATAATAGTTTGGATAGTTGTGGCAAGTATGGACGACTTTACACATGGGCTGCGGCGATCGATTCTGTGAAACTTTACGATGATGGGAACGGAATAGATTGCGGTTACGGCAAGACTTGTGAACTTCCCGCAAAGATACAGGGGATTTGCCCTGATGGTTGGCATTTGCCGGATTCTGAGGAATGGAACGCCTTGCTCGATGCTGTGGGTGGAGTGTCAAATGCGGGCAAGGTCCTCAAAACGACCACGGATTGGAAAAATATCAGTTATAAAGGTACTGATGTTTATGGCTTTTCCGCATTGCCTGCTGGCTATGTTAGTGGTCGCAATTTTTATTCAGTAGGAGAGTACGCCCGCTTCTGGGGGCTTACAGGGAACAATAGCGATTATGCGTATAGCATGAATTTGAGGTACAACTACAACAATGCGCACCAGTATCGTGACATCAAGAGCTATGGAATTTCAGTTCGCTGTGTAAAGGATTAGCCCTGTAAGGTATGGTCTTTTCCAGTAATATGATGAAAAAGGTTATTAAACTATAGACTATATGAATTATCAAACAAGAGAAGAAATTGGGTATGAGAGATGATTCAATAAGAACTCAAATTTATAAAGGTTATTCGAAAAATTATTGCGGTTCTATTTTGTGCCAGTTGTGTAACAAACTTTATTGGGAACATGAAAATTTTGCTTGTAATGAATATATGTTTCAGGCAATAAAGCCTCAGTCGCAAAATCTTCATTGGTATTTGGATAAAATTATTCGTCGAATTGAATGTAATCAATTGATACATCTAGCAGTTGTTGGAAAAGATCCATATCCCAGTGCTCCGATAGGGCTTCCTTTTGCCAAGAAGACGCTTTCTGAAACTTTTATCGCGGATTCGGGACGCGTTCTATTTCCTGCGCTAGGTGTTGATGTTGAAAAGTGGAAACATAGCGGAAGAGATGTGAGAAATTTATACAAGGCGCTGTGCGATAGAGGTATCATATTCTTGAATGTGTCATATAGGTATCTTGTGAAAGATTTTGCAGAAAAAAGAGTGCTGCCGTATTTGAGATGTGCAAATTCCTATAATCGCCGAATTCTTGAGAAGACGAATAGAGTTATATTGTGTGGAGACGCTGATCGTGGAACTAAATATGCGAATCACGGTAATATGCCATTGTATTATGTACGTGCTGAGAAGCCTTGGCATCCGTCAGCACCAAAACCCATGCAAAATGCTTCTCAAAACTCGCAACGAAATTATCTGCAAAAATGGATTCCATATTGGGGTGGTGAAGAAAAACTATTAGATCTACTAGAACCGAAGTCTACCGCGACGATATACCACCCCATTCGCGATGCAATTAGTGAAATAAATGGTTTGGCCTTGTAAAAAATTGCATGTTCCTCTTGACAACGGCTTTTTAATAATTTATATTTTAACTGCTCGAATGTGTAGTTTCCGTTTGGGCGCTGAACTGTAACGCTCCGCCTTTTTTTATGCTTGTAGGTGGATGGAGAAAAAATGAAAGAAAAAGTGATGACTTGTGCTGTCTGCGTATTGCTTGACGAAATTGTTCCCTGCCTCAAAGATTCCGAAACTGGAGAAATCAAGGAAACTGTTGTTTTCAAGATTGAAAGCCGCTCGTTTCTGAAAAAGTTTACAGAAAAGAACGGATGGGGAATAAATTGGATTGATGTTCCTAAAGAAGTTGAAGTCTTTGCGCTGGCGTTGAAGGAAAACAACGATATTCAGGGCATGGTGGCTGTGAAAAAAGATGTTGATGCAAAGGCCGCGTACTTACATTGGGCCTGTACAGCTCCGCATAATAACAAAAAGCTTGTGGAAAAACCTAAATATAACGGTGTTGGTGGTCATTTATTTGCTGTTGCCGTAGATAAGTCCATGCAATGGGGCTATGAGGGAACAGTTCATGGCTTTGCCCTTAACAAGAAGTTGTTAAATCACTATATTGAAGTTTTAGGAGCGGTTTATTTGGGCGCTCTGCATCCCTATCAATTCTTTCTTGATGGTGAAGCTTCACAAAAACTCTTGGAGGTCTATACGTATGAGTGGAATTAGAAAGCCTGCTGTTATTTTGGCGGATTCCATGGATGAGTATATGGCTCCTCCAAATCCGTATAAGAATCCCCCGAAAAGCAAATTAAATCTCTTGGAATTAGGGCGTTATGCAAGGCGTGTTGGAAAGACCGTTGATAAGCTGACCGCCGAAGAAATTCTGCAGTTTAAGATAGGCTAGATTGCCGTGGCTCTCGCCTTTTTCTAAATTTCCCGCGTAAATTTTATAGAGGTTATTATAATGGCTTTGTTTCGCGAAGTAGATAAAAACGAGACGTTCCCTGATATTGAGGAACGAGTTCTTTCCTTGTGGGATAAGGAT
>JAEEUY010000136.1 GCA_016290715.1 Bacteroidales bacterium | reverse complement strand
TGGCAGAAATCCAGCGGTTGGATGATTCTGCCCCGAAGCAAGGCATTCACGCTTTTGTACTTCATGCTGAAGAACCATGAAAACATTCGCAAGATTATTAACCTATCTTTTCCCATATAAAAAAAACATCGTTGCCATTTTTATGTGCAACTTGTGTTATGCCGTTTTCTCCGTTTTTTCTCTAACCCTCATTGCTCCTTTTCTTTCTGTTCTGTTTGGCCATGGGGAAATGGTAACCGCCAAGCCTGATTTCAGTTTGTCCACTCAGGCTCTATTAGATACTTTCTACTATTACATGGGCTTGATTATTCAACAATATGGGACTTTTTATGCGCTGATATTCATTGCATTGACCATGATTGTTTTCACCTTCTTTTCCAACTTTTTCAGATATGCGGGAATGTACTGCTGTGCTCCCATTCGCGTGGGCATTTCAAAATCACTACGCCACGACGTGTATCACCGGCTCCTCATCCTTCCATTATCATTTTATGGGAAACAGAAAAAAGGGGATATTATGAACCGTATCGGTTCTGATGTTCAGGAAGTTGAATGGTCGGCGGTGTGCAGCTTACAAATGGTTTTCCGAGATCCGCTCTTGGTTATTATATTCTTAGTAACTTTATTTTCAATAAATTACAAGCTAACTTTTTTAGCATTACTCATTTTGCCCGCAGCGGGGATACTCATTGCCAAAATTGGGAAAAGCATCAAAAAAAATGCCACTGAATCGCAGCAGATTCTGGGCAGAATGAGTTCTGCCTTTGACGAAGCAATCAGCGGATTACGCATTATCAAAGGATACAATGCGATTGATTTTATGCAGAAGAAATTCGAGCAATTGGATCAGCGTTTTTTTATCCTTAATCGGCGAATTTTCCGGAAAAGTGAATTAGGGGCTCCGCTGGTGGAGTTTTTATGCATTGCCGCCCTGATGATTGTCTTGGTATTAGGTGCTCACTTTGTAATGAACGACCAAGTGTTGAGTGCAGAGATGCTCATGATGTTTATTGTTATTTTTGCGCGAATCATCCCGCCGGCGCAATCCATCGTTTCCGCCTACTATACCATTCAAAAAGGGATGGCTTCTGCCGATAGGATTTTCAAAGTAATTGACGCAGACGAAGTCATCATTGAAGAGCCGCAAGCCATTTCTAAAAAAACTTTCGAACACAGCATTGAATATCGTGATGTTTGTTTCCGATACCAAAACATTTCCGCTGATACTGATTATACCATTACCCATATCAACTTTAAATTAGAAAAGGGAAAAAATCTGGCATTAGTGGGTGCTTCCGGCAGCGGGAAATCCACCATCGTTGATCTTCTCCCCCGTTTTTATGATATTGATTCAGGGGAAATCCTTATGGATGGAATCAATATCCATCGATTTAAAATCAGCGATTTAAGAAGCATTTTTGGTATTGTAAATCAAGATGTTATATTATTCAACGATACTATTTACAACAACATCGCTTTCGGGAAAAAGGGAGCAACAAAAGAAGATATTATATCCGCGGCAAAAGCAGCATTGGCACACGACTTTATCATGGAAATGGAACAAGGCTATGACACCGTCATCGGCGACCGCGGCATGAAACTTTCAGGGGGACAACGCCAGCGACTGAGCATCGCGCGTGCCATACTCCAAAATCCGCAAGTGCTAATATTAGACGAGGCCACCTCCGCCTTAGACACCGAATCCGAATACATTGTCCAACAATCCATCCAAAAATTGATGGAAGGACGAACTACCATCATCATCGCTCACCGACTTTCCACCATCCGCAATGCCGATGCCATTCTCTTTATCGATAATGGGAAAATTACCGAACGGGGCACCCACGAGGAACTCATGAAAAACCAAGGAGAATATTACAAATTCTGTAAGATCCAGCAACTTGATGCATGATTTTATTCAAAAATCCAAGAAAAATGTTGCTTATATCCCAAGATAAAAGCAACATTTAACGTTGTTTTTTGTAACTAAATAAAATAAATATCGTTTGCAACTTTTTGAAAGAAATAAATTAGTACTTTTGCCTCACAAATAAAGTAAGAATAAATTTATAGAAAATATTCGTATGAGACGTATTTTATTGGCCATCGTCTTTATCATTTTTAACCTCATATCCGTTTATTCTCAATGTGTTATTTCCATTACGGGAGCCCAATCGGTTTGTGCAGGGAACCCCATTACCTTAACGGCTAATGTGGACAGAGGCACGCCTGTTTGCAACACTACGCTTACCATGAACAACGGGAATACAACTGTACAATGCGGACAAATGGTATGTTTTTATGATGGTGGTGGAGATGGAGCCTACTACACCAATAGTGCTAATTATACTCACACCTTTACATCAAGCAATGGCGGACCTCTTACCATCGTCTTTGACGATGCCCGTTTACAAGCCAGTGGGGATTCTCTCCTTTTATACGATGGAAATATCGCCACAGGAACCTTACTGAATGCCGGGCAAGAAGCAGGCGTTGATTTTGCATTTCAAACCTATGTTGCCACCTCAGGTGTATTAACCGTACGCTTTGTGTCGGATGCTTCTTGGAATTATTTGGGATGGAGTGCCTCTATTACTTGTGAAGCATGCGGAGAACTCACCTATCTATGGAGCACTGGTGAAACAACGCCATCAATCAGAGTAAGACCCACCGCTACAACAACCTACACTTGCACTGTAAGTTCTACCGAAGCAGGCTGCTGTTCAGGAAGAGCAACCCACCAATTAGAAGTTATTGATTGTGGTGTGAGTGGCTGCCCACACATCACTCCCACTGATATAGACGGAAATTCCACTATCTACCTTAACTGTGAATCCGGTTTAAATACCACTTTATACGCCAATGCTGTTGTTACCGCATTAGATGCCAATAACTATACTGTTGCGCGTATCCCCTACAATCCTCCATTTGCTTTCAATTCGGGAACCCGGATTTTTGCTAATGCAACAGATGATACGTGGGGCCCCACCCAACAACTGCCATTCGCATTTTGTTACTATGGAAACACCTATACTGAAATCACTCCTGGAAGTAATGCCGTAGCCACTTTTAATTCCAGCTATCAGGAGGGAAACAGTTGTGCTTGGAGTTACGACGCTTCCGATGTGTTGCCAACCTCTTATCTGTTCACGAACACCATTTTTGCTTGTTATCGGGATATTTATCCCACCAGCAGCGATTATAATTCCAACAATGGGGATGGCGGAATATTCCAAGGAGTAATGGGGGAATATCCTTGTCGCGCCTACAAACTCAGTTTCAACAATATCAAATTGTTTTCTTGCACGGAGATTACCAATTTCTCTACAATGATTGTGCTGTATGAAGGCACAAATATCATTGATATATACATACGTAACGCCCCCACTTGTACCACTTGGAACGATGGTTTGGGCGTGATTGGCATTCAAAACTCCTCTGGAACTGCGGCCGTAACTCCTCCTGGACGGAATACCGGGGCATGGACCGCCAGCAATGAAGCATGGCGCTTCACACCGACAGGTTCTCCAAGCTATACCATCACTTGGTATGAAGGGATCGATACAAGTGCTGCATCGGGTGTGGTAATAGGCAACGGTGACCAAATTGATGTTTCCCCGAATGGAAATACCACTTATACTGCCCGTTTGCAATACACGGCCTGTAACGGCAACTTCTTCGACCTGATTAATAGCTGCGAAGTAGTGATTGATGACAATACCCCCGACATTATCCTCACCGCCTCCAAAGACACCCTATGCCCTGCAGAAGCTGTTACTATTACCGCCTCTGCAGAAGGGGCAATCTCTTATCAATGGAATAGCGGTGAAACAACACCTTCCATCACAAAAGTTCCTACAGAACCCCACCCGACCTATGAGGTAACAGTTGTTTTTGAAAATGGCTGTACCCGTTCGGGACATATACAAGTACATGCCATAGCTTCCATCGAACCACCCGTACTCTCCGAAGTGGAAATGATCTGTCCTGGCGAACGCGTGGAGATTTCCGCCGATGAACACTATACTTATTTGTGGAGCAATGGGGCTACCACCCAATCAATCATTGTTTACCCACAAACCACCACTACTTACCAATGTACCGTAAGCAATTCTGCAGGTTGTACATCCTCAAATGAGGTAACTGTCCCCGTTGACATCGCCCCTATTGCCGCTTTCGCTCCAGAACACTACCTCACTTATTTGGAAGATGGTGTCGCTACTGTTAATTTTATTGATTTCTCTCAAAATGCCATAACATGGCAATGGGATTTTGGCGTACCCGGTGACGCTTCGGCCACTTCAACTATGCAAGAACCCTCCTATACCTATACCGCTTCCGGATTATATACTGTTACCCAATGGGTAAGATCTGATTTGGGTTGTACCGATTCCACCACACACCAAGTATCCATACAAAAGCCTTTCAACTTTTATGTCCCCTCCGCTTTTACCCCCAATAATGATGGAATTAACGACATTTTCATTCCCAAAGGAGAAGGGGTCAATACTGACGATTATCTGTTGCAGGTTTTTGACAGAAATGGAAGACTATTGTTCCAAACCACCAGTTTATACCAAGGTTGGGATGGAACCGACAATGGAAAAGAATTGCCTTTAGGCACATACGTTTATGTGGTAAAAACCTCCACCATGGACGGAACACCTAAAGAATATGTAGGTACCGTAACCTTGATTCAATAATGAAACATAGTTACATATATGTATTGTTAATCTTCTTTTTGGGCGGAAAAATGGCAACCGCCCAAAATAGTATCATGGATAAAGGCACCTACGATACAATACCTTATAATGCAATAGCGGCTGATTCCATATTCCCTCCTTCTACCATTCACTACAACTGGATATCCTATCAATTGAAAGTCGGCTTGACCCATCGGAATGAACAATTGGCATTCCAATGCTATTTTGTCAATCGCATTGATAGCATCATTTACCTGAATTTAAACAAATCGGGAATTGAGTTGGCCCGTGTGGTGCTAACTCCCGATAGCGTTATTTATGTCAACAAGTTAGAGCACAAGTATTATCAAGGGGATTATGAATTTATAGAAAAACTGTTCGGGTTGCCTCTCCATTTCTCACACATCCAATCGCTGATGAATGCCGTGGATTTTGCAGGATATACGCAAAATGGCACCTTGTTAGAAGAAGATGGCCTGCGACAATTCATCTATCCACTGCGACAAGAAATAGACGGGGATTTGAATCTGATGCAAACAATTACTTTAGGCGAACAAGGCGTAATTCTTGAAAACGACATTACAGAACTCAAAACCCTGCGCGACATTGACATTGCCTACAAAGACTATTGTTTGCAAAATGATTACAATTTTTTTTCTAAAATGGAGATTAAAATGGAATCAGATGAAATTTTTTTGGAGGCAGAAATGAAGAATTTGAAAATAAATCGAGAGGGACCCACACGCATAAAAATACCCGATAGCTTTGAAAAAATAAAATTCAAATAATTGATTAACACTATTTTAATAATTTAAAAATATTCAAAAAAATCACAAATTGTAAAACAAATTAAAAAAAACAAAAAAAATATTTCATACTATCCATTTGTATAGAAAAAAAGTGTATTTTTGCAATCTAAAATTTTGGAATAAGAACTTCTTAAAAAAAGGATAAAATGGCAAAGAAAAATAAAGAAGCACGTCAACAAGTAATCTTGGAATGCACCGAACAAAAAGCGAGTGGCGTTCCTGGCATGTCCCGATATATTACTACTAAAAATCGTAAAAATACGACTGAAAGATTGGAATTAAAGAAATACAATCCTTATTTAAAAAGAGTTACTGTTCATAAAGAAGTAAAATAATCATAAATACCCTTAAGAGATGGCAAAGAAAGTTGTTGCAACATTAAAAAAGGAAGGTGGAATTTCCTATTCAAGAGTAATTCGTATGGAACGTTCCCCAAAAACAGGTGCTTATGTATTTAAAGAAGCAGTTGTTGAATCAACGAATGTTAAAGACTTTTTATCTAAAAAGTAATATTTTTTTTCATGGCGTTGGAAAAGCTGGATCGGTTCTCGGTCCGGCTTTTCTTTTTCTATTCTTTAATGAATCTGAAAATTATCCCCTAAACGGCAAATGCTACGATATTTGAAGAACATTACTTATTGTCTTCATTCATCGTTCATTTTTACAGCAGGTTTTGAGCGATGACTGCACAAGCTTCTGCATCGGCTAAGGCATGATGATGATTTTCCAAATGGTAGCCGAAATAGGCCGCTACCGTGGGCAATCTGTGATTTTCAACCTCCTCCCCCAACTTTTTTCTGGCAGCCTCACAAGTGCAAAAAAAATGGTAATTCTTTGGATAAGCCATTTTATAGGCAGCAAAAGAAGCTTTCAAACACCCCTCATCGAAACGACTATTGTGCGCAACCAAGGGAAGTCCCACTATTTTGGGTGCTATTTTCTGCCATACTTCATTGAACGGACGTGCCGTATCGGTATCCCTTTTCCTTAACCCATGAATACGAGAATTAGCATAAAAATACCAATTGGGAACAGGCTTGATAAGTTCGTAAATCTCTTCTACAATAACTCCTTTGCGAACAATCACAACACCCACACTACAAACACTCGTAGGATATTTATTGGCTGTTTCAAAGTCAATGGCAGCAAAATCGGTCATCTTTCTTCTTTCAAAAACGCTGCAAAAATACAATTTTTTGTAGTTTTAACACCTCATATCCCCTTTCTTTCCACAAAATGGGAAAAGAGACTCAAAGCAGGAGAACTCATAGAAGAAATTGCCATCAGAAATAATATTTTATGTATTTTTGCCAAAGCATATATTATGCTCTCAATACAATATAACAAATTAAGAATCAATAATTTATAATATATATAAGATGAAAAAAATTGCACCTGCGCGTTATACCATTACTTCGGCTCTACCCTACGCCAACGGACCGGTACACATCGGGCATTTGGCTGGAGTGTATATTCCTGCCGATATCTTTGCCCGATATCTCCGTAACAATGGAAAAGAAGTGCTCTTTATAGGCGGTTCTGACGAACATGGCGTCCCTATTACCATTAAGGCAAAACGAGAGCAAACCACTCCCCAAGCTATTGTTGACAGGTACCATAACATGATTAAACAATCATTTGAAGAATTAGGCATTTCTTTTGATATTTACTCCCGCACTTCCAATCCCACGCACCATGAAACAGCTGCAGCTTACTTCAAAAAATTGTACGAATCAGGGAAACTGATAGAGAAAACATCCTTCCAATACTATG
Source organism: Bacteroidales bacterium (assembly GCA_016290715.1). Lineage (GTDB taxonomy): Bacteria > Bacteroidota > Bacteroidia > Bacteroidales > WCHB1-69 > UBA1756. The sequence goes on along the minus strand of JAEEUY010000136.1, from coordinate 389 downwards.
ATGAAGAAGCACAGCAATTTTTGGCTGACCGCTACATTGTTGGAGAATGCCCGCACTGCCACAACGAGAAAGCATACGGTGACCAATGTGAAGCTTGCGGTGCCACACTCAATGCTACCGATTTAATCAATCCTAAATCCACCTTGAGTGGGAATCCTCCTGTAATGCGAGAGACCAAACATTGGTACCTTCCCCTCAATGAATATGAAAATTGGCTGAAAGAGTGGATTTTAGAAGGACATAAAGACGATTGGAAAGCAAACGTTTATGGGCAATGCAAATCATGGATTGAACAAGGGTTGCAACCCCGCGCCGTAACTCGCGACTTGAATTGGGGCGTGAAAGTACCGCTCAAAGAAGCTGAAGGAAAAGTTTTATACGTATGGTTT
>JAEEUY010000135.1 GCA_016290715.1 Bacteroidales bacterium | reverse complement strand
TCAAAGCAAAATTGCAACATATTAGTCAAAAGGAGTTTAAGGAAATAGAAGATGCCATAAAAAAGCACTATCCACAATGTAAAGGAGAGCTAAAACAAGTGATTTTCGATTTGAGCAAACAATTTCCGGAAGAAAAAATCATTAAAGTGGCACGCTGGATGATTGATCAACGAAAGTTGTAATATTAACTATAAAAAAATTATCAAATTCTGCGTATCTTTGCTGACTTAAAATAATTTGAAATATTTGTCCTCATTTATGAAAAACAAACAATATAGTATTGAAAATCTGACCATTATTGATGCTGGTGCAGAAGGAAAAGCCATAGCCAAGCAAGATGGATTAACCATTTTTGTTGAAGGTGCCGTACCCGGGGATGTCGCAGACGTTTTCGTCTTTAAAAAGAAAAAAAACTATGCAGAAGCGCGACTCACCCGCCTCATTACGCCCTCCCCCTTTCGCATACAACCCACCTGCCAACACTTTGGATTATGCGGCGGATGCAAATGGCAAATGCTTGATTACCAACAACAATTAATCTATAAACAAAAACAAGTCGCTGACAATTTTCAACATTTGGGGCACTTTGAATACCCCTCTCCTCTCCCTATCCTCCCTTCCCAAAAACAATATTTCTATCGCAACAAGTTGGAATTCACCTTTTCCCACCAACGCTGGCTGTCGGATGAGGATATGATTCTCCAAAAAGAAGGGAAACCCATAGAAACCAGAGGATTGGGATTTCACATCCCAAAAAAATTCGACAAAGTTTTAGATATCCAACAATGCTATCTCCAACCCGATCCAAGTAATGATATTCGATTAAAAATCAATGAGTTCGCCAAAAATAACGACCTCTCTTTTTACAATTTAAGAACCCACGAAGGTCTCTTACGCAACTTAATTATTCGAAACTCTTCTCATAACGAATGGATGGTGATTGTGGTCATGACAGAATTGAACCAACAAACAAAAGCCTTGTTGGATTTTTTGTCTGATGAATTTTCACAAATCACTTCATTACAATATGTTATCAATCAAAAATTGAATGATAGTATTACCGATTTGCCCGTCAACTTATATAAAGGGAAGTCTTTCATTATGGAACAAATGGGGGATCTGAAATTCAAAGTGGGACCCGTTTCTTTTTATCAAACCAACACAGAACAAGCCTTTCGTTTATATTCGGTAGCCAAAGAATTTGCACAAATCACCCCCCAAGATACAGTATATGACCTTTATACAGGCACAGGGACCATTGCCAATTTTGTCGCTTCCGAAGCCAAGAAAGTCATTGGTATTGAATATGTTGAATCAGCCATCGAAGATGCAAAAGTAAATTCTGAAATTAATCAAATAAGCAATACTGAATTTTTTGCCGGTGATATGGCCAAAGTGCTCACACCAGATTTTGTTCGCCAACATGGGAAAGCGGATATTGTTATCACCGACCCGCCACGTTCAGGGATGCACCCCGATGTAGTGGAGCAGCTGATTCAAATGAGCCCTAAGCGCATCGTATATGTAAGTTGTAATCCTGCAACACAAGCCAGAGATCTTACTACCCTCTGCGAACATTACCAAATATCAAAAATTCAACCTGTGGATATGTTCCCTCAAACACATCACGTTGAAAATGTGGTTCTTTTAGAAAAAAAATAGAAATTAAATGAATTGACTATGCTAAAAATTGTCATTATTGGATATGGAAAAATGGGCAAAGAGATTGAAAAACAGCTAAAAAACGAAAGTTGTGAAATCTCTGCCATTATTGATAACGAAGACGATTGGAAATTATACCGTAAAGCATTTGAAAACAGCGATGTGGCGATTGAGTTTTCAACTCCTAATACTGTAATAAACAATCTGTTAGAATGTTTTAATGCCCATATTCCTGTGGTTTGCGGCACAACGGGGTGGGCTGAAGAAACTGAAAACATGATCAAGGAGTGCCAAAAAACTTCTAACGCCCTCGTCTATGGCAGTAATTTCTCCATCGGGGCAAATCTTTTCTTTAAGATTAACGAATTAACTGCACAATGGATGAATCATCATCAACAATACGATGTGATGATTGAAGAAACGCATCATATTGCCAAAAAAGATGCTCCCAGCGGAACAGCGATTACTACAGCAAATATTATTATTAATCAGTTAGATAGAAAAAATGGATGGGCTTTAAACGATGACCGTCAGCCTGATAATATCAACATTCTGGCGCACCGCATCGGCAACGAGCCCGGGACGCATGTCGTGCGCTATCGTTCCGACAACGACTGCATAGAAATCACCCATCGGGCTTTTAGCCGCGCCGGCTTTGCCCAAGGAGCCATCAAAGCCGCTTTCTGGCTATATAAAAACCGCGGGATTCACCCCTTCCATGACATTTTCATGAAAATATAATTTCCCATGAAGAACTTGCTCTTTCTTGCGTCTCTCCTTGCGAGCCTACTATTCGCCGCCATTCCCCACACAAATGGTCAGAACTCTGTTACAACTCATATTAGTAAAGATTGTTACATCATATTGAACGATCCTACAAGCATTACCAGCCATAGTGCTTACTTGAATGGGATAATTGTTGAGAAACATCCCAAAGAAGCCACCTACTCTTTTGGCATCATGGATAGTAATAATATCCCCATTCATATTCCTGCCACGCAAAACGGGAGCAATATTACGGCCTTTGCCCATAATTTACAGCCCAATACCACCTATTTTTTCTGGATCGAACGAAAAGTGAACAAACAAACCACCCATAGTGATTGGAAATTCTTTACCACCCTGTCCGCTCCACTTTCCAATGCCAATAAAAAAGCCAAACAACTCCCCACTCCCCCTGCCATTAACGTTTCTTATACCCGTCACCGCACTTCACTATTCGGCATCTTGGATGGTGTTTTAAGTTTTGAAAACCTTACGGGCACCAAGAAAAAGATTGTAAACGCTTGTAATTACAGGAACAATATCGTTAGAACAGAAGCTGTTAAAGCAGCAAGCAAAAACGCAGGCAGTCTTAATCTCGGACAAATTTGTGATATTTTTGATTATTGCTATGATCAATGGAAATATGTGAATGATCCGCAAAAAAGAGACTATTACGAATACGCCTCCCGAACCATTAAAAATGGATTGCGTGGAGATTGCGATGATTTTGCCATTTTAACATGTTCCATGCTTCTCGCTATCGGAGCAGATGCCCGTCTCACCTTCGCTCAAGGGGCCAAAGGAGGTCATGCCTACACAGAAGTCAATCTCGGGAAAACCGACCTCTCTGCCTGCAATGAATACATTAAAGCCCGATACAATTCTAAATGGAATGGACAATTTTGGACAAAAAAAGACGATAAAGGCAATCATTGGTTAAATATGGATTGGTGGGCAAAACACCCCGGCGGTGAATATTTTTCTGCCAAATCAGGCACTATTTTCTATATTTTAGACAATTATTGCACCGATTTTTACACAAAATAGAACATTTTTTATTTATTACTTTAAACTTCGTACCAATCGTACTGTCTAAATGACGTTTTTTTGAGTATTTTTTTATGAATTTTGACCTCAATTCATACCCTAAAGATAAACAATTTGATGTCCCTGAGGGATATTTCAATAATTTAAGCGATCAAATATTTGCTGCTGTTAAGAAAGCGGATCAAAAGCAAATGCTTTTCAAAAAAAGGCTTTTCTACTCCATTTCTGTTGCCGCTTCCCTCACACTTCTTCTTGTCGCAGGGTTTCTCTTTTTTGACCTGAAAAACGGCGAAAATATTGATTCCCCTTTAGCACAAAATACACCGGAAACATCTTTTGTGGACGACACTTCTAATACACAAGAAGTTATTCAATATGAATCCCTTTTGGCACAAAATCAAATCCCCCAATCCATGTCCCCCCCTGCTGACGAACCCAAACCAATGGCACCAAAGAATAATAAAGGGATAAAAACCACCAACGAAACCATTGCCAACAATTCTGAAGACGAATTAGACGATATTGACTATCAAATCATTGAAAATTATTCCAACGAAATCGTTTTCAATGATTGGTGGGAGTTATAAATTTCATTTTCTTTTCTTCTCATTCTTGCCACAGACCAAACTTTTTTATAAATTTGCGGCTTGAAAAATTGTGTGTTCACGCCCAATATCCTTATGAATATGAATTTACAATCCCCTCAAAAAGAAATTTACGCTAACGACCATCTGACCGCTATTCAAGCACAACGACTTGCCCAAGAAATTGCTTTTGGTCCTATTGTTTTCCAAGTATCAAGGTTAATGGTAAAATGGAATATTTTCCAATTGCTTGATGACCATAAAAATGGTATGACAATGGAAGAAATTGTTCAAGAAACCCATTTGTCGAAATATGGTGTACAAGTACTTTTAGAATCTTCTCTTACCATTGGGACCGTTTTGTTAAGAGACAACCATTTTTTCTTGTCGAAAGCGGGATGGTTTCTTCTTCACGATGATTCGGTGCGTGTGAATATGAATTTCAACCACGATGTTAACTATTTGGGGCTTTTTAACTTGGAAGAAGCCATCTTACATGGCAAACCTGAAGGATTGAAAGTATTTGGGAATTGGCCTACTATTTATGAAGGATTATCACGACTTCCCGAAAAAGTTCAAGAAAGTTGGTTCCGCTTTGACCATTATTACAGCGATAATTCATTTGCACAAGCGTTGGAGATTGTTTTTCACAACCACCCCAAAACATTATTGGATGTAGGTGGTAATACTGGCCGCTGGGCATTACAATGTGTTCAACATAATTCTGAAGTACAGGTTACCATTATGGATTTGCCCCAACAACTCGAATTGATGAAGAAGCAAACCGCAGGAATCAAAGGGTCGGAACGGATTTTAGGATATGGAGCCAACCTGTTAGATGAAACAACTGCTTTCCCAACGGGTTTTGACGTTATTTGGATGAGCCAATTCCTTGATTGTTTTTCAGAAGAACAAGTATGCAGTATTTTAGCACGAGCTGCCCGCTCTATGAATAGTGACAGCAAGTTGTATATCATGGAAACTTTATGGGATCGGCAACGTTTTGAAACAGCCTCCTATTGCCTTGCACAAATTAGTTTGTACTTTACGGCAATGGCTAATGGTAACAGTAAAATGTACTATTCAGAAGATATGATTCGTTGCATTGAAATATCCGGACTAAAAATAGAGAAAATTCACGACAATCTCGGAAATGGACATAGTATCCTCCAATGTACTTTATAATCAAATCAATAACTTTTCTTTATGAAATATCAATTAATCTGTAAAAAATGCGGACACATCATCCCATCATTTAAAGAATGGTTCGCTGCCAATCAAGTATGTCCACAATGTGGCAGTAATCACGCAGAAGTAACATACAATACTAATTATCAACATCTTACAGAATTATACAAATCAACGGCAGAATCTTTTTGGCACTATTTCGATTATTTGCCATTAGAAAATAAAGAGCATATCGTTACCTGTAGAGAGGGGGCAATTCCCATAGAAGAATGGGAATATTTGGAAAACTATGCTAAAGAAATGTTCAATATTGATTGCCGTGTCATGGTTTACCGTAATGACTTGAACGGTGGCACCAACACTTTCAAAGATGTAGCGGCTTCCATGGCAGCCTCTATATTCAAAGAAAATGGCATCAAAGAGTACTGCATCGCTTCCACAGGAAATACCGCTACCGCTTACAGCAAATATTTATCTTTGGCCGGCATTCGTCTATCCGTGTTTGTTCCAAATTGTGTTTGCGAAGATACCGTAAACGAGATTCGCTCTTTAGGACAAAATTTAATCATTTCCAGTGGGAATTATGCTTGTGCAAAAAAAGAAGCTGCTGAATATCATAAAAGCAACCATGTGCTGATGTCGGCGGGCAATATTGACCCTATTCGCGTGGAAGCGAAAAAAACGATGGTTTTTGAATTTATGCGGCAATTAGGGAAAATGCCCGACATTTATATTCAAGCCGTTAGTGGTGGAACCGGTCCCATTGCTGTTGACAAGGGGGTGCGAGAAATCGAGCGCCTGTTCCCAGAAGTCAAGTTGCCTAAAATAATGCTCGTACAACAAGACACTTGTGATCCAATGGTACAAGGGTGGGAAAATGCGATAAAAAACAACTTCCATGAAGGTTACGAAAAAGAGTATCCTGTTATAGAAAATCCTCAAACAGAAGTTTCTATTTTATCCACGGGAAACCCAGGAATGTTTCCTATTGTTGCTCCTATCGTGAAAAAAAGTGGCGGATGTTTCTTAAGAGTGAAAGAATCACAATTGGTTGATTTTGCGAGAATTGCAAAAAAAGAAACTGGCGTTATATTGGGACCTGCGGCTGCAGTTTGCTTAGCGGGATTTTATCAAGCTTTAGCCGAAAAGAAAATAAGAAACGGACAGTGTGTCCTCATTAATACTGGAGAAGGAGCTGCCCGTGCCAAACAATTTGCTGCAAAATTATAATAATAATGAATATTATCGAAAAAAAGTTGTACTTTTGCAACCGATTTGATGCCGCATTCGTCTAGTGGTCCAGGACATCAGATTCTCAGTCTGAGGATCGCGGGTTCGAATCCCGCATGCGGTACTAAAAGAGGGCAATAGAAAATATTGCCCTCTTTTTTTCATTCATCGCGATTGTCTTTCCCTAATTGATTTCATCCAACACAACCGGATAATTCCCTTTATAAATCATTCCATTTCTACCATCTATAGCAATTTTATCAAACAAATGGAATTCTTCGCCATTGATTGTACAGCACTTGTTCTTTTCTTGAACTACCATGGCATCACAGTTTACAACGCAAGTTTTACCCAAAGAAGCCGCAGTAACCGCTGCATGGGAAGTGGCTCCACCACGCGCTGTCATCAATCCATCGCACTCAATAATCAACTCAATATCATCCGGGACCGTGTCCGGACGAACCAGAATGATGTTTTGCTCAGGCTCTTCACCTTGACGAATAGTTCGAATATCATCCATGTCAAACACAATGATTCCATTCATCACGCGGTTGCCGATTCCAATACCATTCCCTACTTTACACATCTTCTCTGGCGGTGTTGAGAACGTCTCTACAGCCTCTTTCTGTACCCCAACCATATTGCGCGTTTGCAATACAAACAAATCCTCCGCTTTGGCAGTCTCAAAAGTAAATTCAATCTCCTGATGACTAAAGCCATGCTGTTCAATCATCCGTTTTGCAATTTCTAACAATTTGTTATAAATCTCAGGATATTCGGATTCAAGTGAAAATGGCACATTCTGATAAGCATCCTCTCTTTGGAATTCACTAATAGGCAAAGTATTAACCAATCCTCCAACAATATCCTCCCCTTGGCTCAAAAATGAAAAGTCCCCCGTTAACCGTATCGCCGACCGATTCGTTTTGATATCACGAGTAAATACTACCCCCGAACCGGATTCTCTGTGAATATTCCCCAACACCATTTTTTGAATAATCGCCGCAGTTCCCCACTCATCAGCAATGTGCATGTGGTTTCTGTAAACTTGCGCCCTTGACGAATTCCAAGATTCAAAAACTGTTATCACCGCCTGTTTTAACTGTAAAAACGGATCCGTCTCAAAATGGATGTGGTTATCTATCAACAATTGCTTATATGCAAAAGCAATCTCTTTCATATTCGCAGGAGTAAAGCCAATTTTTTGCGTTACGCCATACTTCTTTTTATAATTAATAATAATCTGGTCGAAATCATTCCGGTCGAGCCCATGCGACATACCCCATGTTTGGAGCAGCCGTCGATAACAATCCCAAGAAGTCCATGCGTAATTATCTTGTTTGCTCAACTCTTCCGTAATCTCATCATTCAAGCCAACATTCAAAAAGGTATTCATCGCTCCTGGCATAGAAATTGCCGATCCCGATCGCACACTCAATAACAATGGATTCTTCGGATTCCCGAATTGAAGACCGGTTATCTTCTCTACCTTTGCTAAATTTTGGCACAGCATCTTGTCAAATTCATCGCTGATAGGCTTGACTTTCAATATAGAATTGATACGACGAAATACCTCGGTAGTAACAACAAATCCTGGAGGAACCGGAAAATCATTCAAATACAGTTTCTTTAAATAATATGCCTTAGACCCCAAGAAAACCTGATTGTCCATATATGAAGTTTCCTTATAAAGTGGGCTCATCGCCAACATTTGATCATAGGTCATCAGATTTTGCGACTCCTCTGGCGACAATATATTCGCTTGCTTTCTCAAATTATTCAGAATCTCCCCAATAAAATTGTCTAACTGCTGAATAATAAACGAAGAGGAAAGTAATTCCCGGAAGAACACCTCTGATTTTTGGGCAATAATCTTCTTTAATTGGTGCTTATCTTCCACCTCGGGACCTAATTGTTGAGGAATGATAATTTTCAACAGCGGTTCGTATGGACGGATGAAATAGTTATTGATAATTTCATTAACACTTCCTTCCATAAACTGGAAAATATTGATATACTGTCCAATTGTAAAGCAACCCGAGTTCAAACTATACTGTAACATTTTCAAATTGGAATCAAAACCCTGGTCATAAATACCATCCAACATCATTCCTTCCCTCAGCAGTTGAATTGTATCACAAATTTCCTTAAAGGTTTTTAAGGTAAAGAAATTGGTATTGATATCTTTAATAATGTCATGAATCAATACTGAAGCGATTCTTTCCAAGCGGAAAGTGAGGCCTAACGCGTCAAATTTCTCCTCTTTGTAGTAGCCATACATAGAAGGGATGCCAAAAGCGATATGGCGTTTATATACAACATTTTCCCAGCCGGTAGTTTGTTTTGGGTCGAAGATAATGTTATTCAACTTCTTCATAATCGAGAAAATGTGCTTTAAGGTAGCCACATAGTCATCTCCTGCCAAACATTTTTCCAATTTTTCAATATCCTCTTGTTCTACAAAATAGTAGCGTTTCATGATATTGATAATATCGGTAGCTGCGAATATATATTTCTCTTTTAGAAGTTGATACAATTCAATAATCAAACAAACTCTCTTAATATCGGTTGGGTTATCATGCTTGATTTTGGCACTTATCGCTTCAATTTTATCTTTTTTCATTTCTATCAATTCCTCGATAGGCACCCCTGCAACCGCCAAAAACTTTTTCAAGCATTCGTGAACGCCCGTAACCCAGAGCCCCTTCTCATCCACTAAATCATAAACATTTTGCGGCAGTATGTTAAAAAGACGCTCTTTCTTCAGATCCAACCAGAAGTTAATCACATCCACCGTAATCTGGATATGTGAATTGTTGCCTTCCGTATGAATTTGTTTTCTGAGAAAATGGATCAATTTATCGTTACGATGTGAAAGTTCATCAATTTTGGTAGAAACATCCCGCAATTGTCCTTCAGCACCAATTTCATTAAAATAGACAGGAAAAATTCTCGCCAACTGCTTCGTTTGCTTATAGATAGGCGAAATTTTTGAGTTAAGTAAGCGGGTAATATCTTTTTGAAAGAAATCAGTATCAAAAACAAAAATTCCCCCAATCCTCAAATTAATAATCAGTGCGGACAACAAGCGCTGCATTGTTTCCGGCACATATTCAATCAATTCCAACCAAACCCGCACATTTTTTATATGACAAGGATTCACCTTTAATTCCCAGTCGTTGGTCATGTATGTGATTCCGGGAGTAATGAATCCAAAATCAATAATTTTCTTCTCCAGATAATGAATCAGCGTTTGATTTTGGGTATTGATAATCTCCTTCCCTAAGGTAAGAATCGAATCCAAAATCAAATTAATATGACTCTCCTTAAAATCGACAAATTGTGAAAACAATTCATCCATCGAAGCAATACATTGCTCCTCGTCCAAATCAGTGCTAATGCGTTTTATCACTTTATTTAATTCCACCAGCAATGGTTCGCGATGATAGTTTGTACCCCGCAAATGCAACAGATAAAAGATATAACAAAACTGCTCACTGGCCCTTTTGAATATGGAAATTTTCTCTTTGAAAGCCTCAATAATATCTGAAAAAGTAAAGGCATTTTCAATTAGTTCCTGCCAATTTTTAGCATCATTTGTCAACCGTGTATATTCTTCAAACAGGGAAATCCCTAAAGAAGAAATCTCTTTGGAATAGTCGTACGCCATTTTATTTTTATTCTTTTCATACCAAACCTCTATTTGCGTAGATTCATTCCAAAATTTTATGTTCCTGTTCACCAATCGCTTCATAAAAGAGAAAGTGGCCTCAGCGGTAACTTCATTAGTCGCAGCCAATTTCAATTTCTTTTTTGCTCTACCCAAGTTATAAATATAACTGAAGAAATTCTTTTCAAACTGGTCTTCTAACAAAGAAATACAATTGGACAAAGTTCCCGTTTGCACGAAATATTCATTATTTGCATAAATAAAATCCAACAAAATGTATATCACTTGATTCATCAATGCCTCTGGAAGACTCTCCAACAGAAGTTGGCGATACAAATCAAGAAATATAACCAATACCCTTTTCTGATCCTGCAAACTCAACGATTTATAAAGCCAAAAATCAGTAATCGTTACTGGAACTAAATTGTTGACCACTTCTTTACGGTTCGAAAAAGGGTGATGATATTCATTGAAAAATTCCGATACCCGTTTATGTATTCCCCACTGTTCTTTAGAAATGGCTATCAACCATTGGTGTTCTTCAGGAATTGTAAATGTAACATTTTGAGTGCGTGAAAGATTCACTTCCAACGCTTTAGATTTAATCATTTCGTTCATAGGTTATGCACGTATTTTAAAAGATCTATAATTCTTAATGAATGAATGTATTCGCTATCAAACCAACAAAGGATTTGGATAAAGCGACCGTCAATCACCTTGGTTGCACATTCGTCAAAAACGGCAGAATGCGGATTGTGAATGACATTATTGCTAACCATTGGGGCACTGCAATATTCAAGAAAACTATTTAATGGACCATCAGCATACCGGCAAAAGGCATCCTTTACCACGCGAGTCGTAACACTTGAATGCAATTCCGCAGTCAATTCAACATAACCTCCCACGCAAGGGACTTCTGTGGTGATTCCATCGAAAACACTTTTCAACTCTGGCAATACCATTTGAACTCCACGTATGGCTGGAGAAGGAATTGGAACGATACTATTCGCTGTGGAATGATACTGCCGATAATCCGTCCTCTCAACCATATTCGTATTCAATGACTGCACACTATTCATAAAAGCATGTGCTATTCCAAATTCTTCATGGAGCACCTTGAGCATCAACGACACACATTGTGTTGTTCCACAAGCACTTGCAATTATTTTCTCCTGATCTTGCAGTCTCATTTCATTTACCCCCATCACCATCGTAGGAATAGAGTGATCACAAGGAAGCCCTCCCAAGATTACACACTTAACTGTGGATTTCAAATGCTGCTGTAATTTGGCACAATTGGCTTCTGAAACAGCAGTTTCTATCACATATTCAGTACCCGATTTTTCCCACGGAATATCTTTATTATCAGAGAATCGAGTAATCGTAATCGGATGATTGTTTACAATCAAATGAGAGTCATCGTACTCAATGGAAGCCATAAATTCAGCTTGTGGGGTATCAAACTGCAAAAGATATGCCATGAGAGGTATATCCATTTTATCATTGATATGAGTAACTTCTATTTCCTGCTGACAAAGTAACAACCGCAAAATAGAGCGTCCTCTATTTCCGAATCCATTTATACCTACCTTCATTGACATAATCTCTTGATATTCTTCATCCAATTATCATTCATTCTATTGGTTTTCAATAAATTATCACACAAACAAAAGAGCACCAATAGAAATGCAAAGTTACATAAAAAACTACTGATAATGCAAGTAAAAATGAAAAGTAATGTTCTCAAAAAAAATCGTAATTTTGCGCTTTCGTTTTGTATAAATTTTGAAAATAAAAGAAAGATATGTTTGATAGTTTAAGCGACCGCTTTGAACGCGCATTTAAAGTACTTAAAGGACAAGGGTATATTACAGAAATCAACGTTGCAGAAACGATGAAAGAAGTGCGCAAAGCACTTTTGGATGCGGATGTCAATTATAAAATTGCAAAAGATTTTACCGATGAGGTAAAGAAAAAGGCATTAGGGATGAATGTCCTCAAGGCGGTTTCCCCCAGCCAATTGATGGTAAAAATCACCTATGATGAATTAATCAAATTGATGGGGACAGATACCGAGGAGATCAACCTCAATGCCAACCCTGCTATCATTTTAATGGCAGGATTGCAAGGATCTGGTAAAACAACGCATGCAGCCAAATTAGCCAAACTATTAAAAGACAAACGCAGAAAAAAACCTTTGTTGGTTGCTTGCGACGTGTATCGTCCGGCCGCTATTGACCAAATAAAAGTGTTGGGCGAACAGATTGATGTGCCCGTTTATACAGAAGAAGGGAATAACAAACCTGTGGAAATTGCGAAAAAGGCTGTTGCCCACGCAAAAGAATATGGTTATGATGTGGTGATTATTGATACCGCCGGTCGTTTGGCCATTGACCAGGAGATGATGGACGAAATTGGCAACATCAAAGATAGCGTCCACCCCCACGAGATCCTCTTCGTGGTAGATGCCATGACTGGACAAGATGCGGTAAACACGGCCAAAGCTTTCAATGACAAATTAAATTTTGATGGTGTTATTTTGACCAAAATGGATGGGGATACGCGCGGCGGTGCAGCACTTACCATCAAAGCTGTGGTCAATAAGCCGATTAAATTTGTAGGGTTAGGAGAAAAAATGGAAGCTTTAGATGTTTTCCACCCCGATCGTATGGCAGAACGTATGTTGGGAATGGGAGATATCCGATCTTTTGTTGAAACTGCCCAAGCCCAATTTGATGCCGAAGAAGCCGCCAAATTACAAAAGAAATTAGCTAAAAACCAATTTGACTTTAACGACTTCCTGAATCAAATACAGCAAATTAAGAAAATGGGGAATGTAAAGGATTTGATGTCTATGATCCCCGGAATGGGAAAAGCCGTTCGTGATCTGGATATTGATGACAATGCTTTCAAGAGTGTGGAAGCCATTATTTTATCAATGACACCGGAAGAACGCCAAAATCCAGATATTATCAATGGAAGCCGTAAAAAACGTATTGCAAACGGAAGTGGGACTGATATCCAAGAAGTAAACCGTCTCATTAAACAATTTTTTGACACACGCAAAGTAATGAAGATGATCAACAACGGAAAAGCGAAAGGTTTTATGAATGCGTTAGGAAGACGTTAATCGTCTGATTTTGTCTGACAATTCTTATACTAACATCTAAAAAAACAATTGCTTTATCCTTTGGAAAAAACCTTCCAAATTGCAACAACTCTCATTACATTAGTGCAGTAGCTTTTTCTTATTGCCATAAATGTATGTTACTTTATATGCAGAAGTTTATTTGCTATCATCCATAAAAATATCATCATGCAGTCATTCCTAAACAACATAAAAGTTATTGCTTTTGATGCCGACGACACTCTATGGGACAACGAACCATTTTTTCGTCAAACGGAGGATTTTATGTGCGACATATTGGCTCCTTACGGGGATAAAGAAGAGATATCTTCCCGACTTTTTGAGATAGAGATGGACAACATGGATGACTATGGGTACGGCGCCGTCGCTTTCACCATGTCATTAATAGAAACGGCTGTCAAGGTGAGCGATGGAAAAATTCCCGCGAATGACATTGGCAAGATTATTGAAGCGGGACGCAAGCTTGTTCGCCTTCCAGCCACGCCACTTGCAGGAGTGGTCGAAACGCTGAAACTTCTTAAAGAAAGTGAAAAATACAAACTGGTTATCTATACTAAAGGCGAACTTCTCACTCAGGAAAATAAACTAAAACGCTCTGGGTTACTACCGTTTTTCAATCAGATCTTCATTGTTACCGATAAAAAAGAAGAAGATTATCGCAAATTATGCGCACAACTCCAAATCACTCCTACTGAATTACTTATGATTGGAAACTCTCTCCGATCGGATATTTTGCCCGCTCTCAATATTGGAGCCACTGCTATTTACGTTCCCTATGCTGTCATGTGGCAACATGAAGTTATTGAGGACTTCAACCACGAAAAAATGATAAAAATCAATACTTTTGAAGAATTGACAAAAATCTTGTTGTAACACAGAATACAATGCTTCCCCACCCTCATCATCGTTATTAATGTTACTAAAAAACATGGAACAAGAACCTGTCTTAAACGCACACAACAAAGAAGAGTTCCCGCCCGCGCATACGGCGGAGCACATTTTAAATGGGACCATGGTTAAAATGTGGAACTGCGGTCGTGCTGTCAGCAGCCATGTGGAACGGAAAAAGTCGAAATTGGATTATCTTTTTCCGCGAGCGCTTACCGAAGAAGAAATTGCCCATATTGAACAACGCGTCAACGAAGTTATCAAACAAGACCTGCCTGTTACTATGGAGTTTGCCCGGTTGGATGAAGTTGCCACCCGTTTTGACTTAACCCGGTTACCCGCCAATGTAAGCGAAACCGTTCGCATCGTGCATATCGGAAATTACGATGAATGCCTTTGTACAGGAACACACGTCGAACATACCGCACAAATCGGCACTTTTCGCATTACCAGTTCCCATTATGAAAACGGGAAATTGCGAATCGTTTTCCGTCTTACCCTCCCCAACGAGTAAGTATTACTTGTCTAAAACAATCGCATCGGCGACAACCTCTGCCACTGATTTTATTTCAACCCCCAAATGATAATGGTGATTGAGCTGCACCAACTGATCCACACAGTTATGACAAGGGGTGATCACGACTTTTGCTCCCGTTTTGCGAATTTGCTCTGCCTTGATTTCACCGATTTTCAAACGGCGTTCATTATATTCGCTCATTGCTAACATGCCACCGCCGCCGCCACAACAGAAATTCTCATTTCCATAAGGATCCATTTCTATCAGTTCAGGGACTGCACTTTTTACGACAAAACGCAAAGTTTGGTATAATCCACCATTCCGTGTGATATTGCATGGATCATGTATAGTATATGATTTTGTATTTAAGGTTTTGTCTAATCTGATACGCCCTGTTTTGATATATTTCTCAATCAATTCAACCAATGTAATCATCTCAAAATCAGGCTTTTGTTTCATATAGTTAGGCGATTCCCAACGAAGCGCGCGCGAACCGTGTCCACACTCCCCTAACACTAAAGTTTTACACCCTAATTTTTGAACCTCATCATACATATTCTGTGCGATATGCTTCGCTTCATCATCATTTCCAGAAAAATACCCATAATTGGTAACATCATACATTTTAGAAGAGAGTGTCCAACTTTCACCTGCGGCATAAAAAACTTTTGCCATAGCCGAAATCGACAAGGGGAAAAATTTAGGTTCCCGTGGATTCAACGTATATAAAATATCCCTTCCTTCTTGATTTAAAGGAATTTGAGCATTTTCATCTTCCAATTCATCTTGCAATTCCTCTTCCATCCATTGAATAGTATCCACAAACTCTTCTTCTGGTATGCCCATATTATTCCCCGTATTCACCGCAGCATCTACCGTAGCCTGCAAACTTTGCGGCACCATTCCCATCGTGGCCAACATTCTTCTACCAGTACGTACAATAAATGGGATATCCACGCCAATGGAACAATGTTTGACACAACGCCCGCACATTGTACAAGCTCCATACAATGAATCAACCATCTCTTCAATCATGGCATCATCCAAATCCCTCGCATGAGTCAATTTGGGGGCAATTTTCCCCATTGCAGTACAATAGCGACGATAAATGGAGGCTACCAAATCAACCTTTTTCCCGGGGATATATTTTG
>JAEEUY010000134.1 GCA_016290715.1 Bacteroidales bacterium | reverse complement strand
GGATAAAAATATCTGATTGTCAAAGCGGTATGGGAAGGTGAAATGAAGTTTGCGTTGGGTGTGATCGCTGATGAATTGCGGCAGTTTGGCCATTGACATGGTTTCGGAGACTCCCACACGGTTGGCCAGGTCGTTTACGGCAGGTTGTTCTCCCACCCAGATAATATCATCAATTTCGTAATCATCGCCGAAAAGAATGGTTCGCTGATTGTCAATATCGATGATGGCAGCCATATTGGGCAAAGTCAAACCGAAGTAGTAGATGAAATTGCTGTCCTGGCGGAATTTGTAACAGTTGGCCGGATAGTTCATGGGTGATTCATTGTTGCCCAAAAATAAAATAAGTCCGGAGCCCACTTTTTGTGCTAATACATTCCGGCGATTGACATAAACTTGTTTATCAAATAAAGGATTCATAGGTTTTATATTTTTAATTTTGTTCTTTTTCTTGTTGGATAAAGCCCTGTGCTTTCAGTTCAATTTGGCAGTTGTCGTTGGATATGAGGTAGCGTCCTCCGTTTTTTTCGCCCATATAGCCGATGACAGAGATGTTTTCAATATTTTTAATTTTCTCATAGTCATCTTGTTTGATGGTGAAGAGCAGTTCATAATCTTCGCCGCCGTGGAGGGCGACAGTGGTAGCGACAATTTTCAAACTTCGGAGTGTGTCGAAAGTGAGTTGGTCGATGGGGGTTTTATTTTCAAAGATGGTGCACCCCAGATCGTTGGCGTTGCAGATATGGAAAAGCGCGTTCGCCAAACCGTCGCTCACTACAGTCATGGCGGTAGGCACAATGTTGTTTTTATGAAGCGCTTGCACGATATCCAAGCGAGGTTCGGGTTTGAGTTGCCGTTCCAAAAGGTATTCGTACCCTTCAAAGTCGGGTTGGCTGTGTTGGGTGGCTTCAAAAATTCTTTTTTCTCTTTGCAAAAGCAGCAGTCCGGTGTAGGCGGCGCCGAAGTCGCCCGAAACACAAATCAATTCGTTTTCTTTGCATCCCGTGCGTTTGGCAAGGGTTTCGGCATCTGCTTCGCCAACGGCTGCCATGGAAATACATAATCCTGTAACAGAAGATGTTACATCGATTCCAATCAGATCTATTTGGTAATACTGGCAGCAGGCACGGATTCCTGTCATTAGTTCATCTACTGCTTCGATGGAAAAGCGATTGGAAACGGCAAGATTGACAGTGAGCTGTTTGGGAATGGCATTCATTCCCAAAATGTCGGAGATGGTAATCCCCACACATTTGTATCCCAAATGTTTGAGAGGAAAGTAGGATAGGTCGAAGTGAATGTTTTCCAAAAACTGTTTGGAAGCGACTACCGCCTTATGTGTTCCGAAAGTTATTACGCCTGCGTCGTCGCCTACGGCCACTTCTGTATTGGTATGGTGAATTTTGAAATTTTCTTTTAATCTATTGATTAGGTTGAATTTACCTAATTGCTCTATCTCATTTCTCTTTGTCTGCTCTTCCATAAATTGAATGATACCGCTTTTTTACATTAATAAACGGCAAAAATAGTAATTTTTTTACCTCAAACCACATATTTCCATAAAACTCCATTTTATTCCATTTTACTCCTAAAAAATCACTCCATTTTATTCCAAAATAGCTAAATCTGTCATTATTAATATAATATTTGAAATACAATATTTTATTATAACTATTAAATTATCAATAATTTAATGTTTATAACTATTTGCTTTGAAATAAGTTTATTCCATTTTATTCCACACTATAAATCAAATAGTTAAGTGTATTTTTAAACATTTTTTTTATAAAAAGTATCATTTTTTGGAAAACATATTGAAAAATAATTTATTTTTGCATGGTTTTTAAGTTTTATACAAAATGGCAGGTTTCAAATATCGTTGGTTTGAAGTTACCCTTGAAAAATATGGGCGCTTGAAGTTGCCTGCTGCTTTGTTGAAGGAACTGAACGAAGAAGATCGTCAAACGTTTTGGGCTACAGTGGGTTTTGGAAAGCACATTATGTTGTGGACACAAAGTGCTTATCAGGCGCAATCTGATTTTTTGGATACTTTGGATAGGAATTTGTTGGAGGTGAAACGCTACCGTAATATTTTGTTGCGCCAAAGCGCTTACTTGGAAAGCGATTCCCAGAATAGAATTGTTTTGCCCAAATCACTTTTGGAAAAATACAACATAGGGAGAGAGGTGGTGCTGGTATTGGATCACGGGCAGATTGAAATATGGAATGTGAATGATTTTAATGCGGCTTGTGATGAAGTGTCGCCGGAAGATTATGCAGCTATGAATGCGGAAATGCATTCTGGTAAATATAATATAGTAAGGAAGGAGGGAAATGATGTATCATAATCCCGTGCTTCTTCATCCCTGTATTGATGGGTTAATAGGTTCTCCTTCGGGTACTTATGTGGATGTGACGTTCGGCGGTGGAGGGCACTCTTCCCTGATTCTCAAAACCTTATCTGACCATGGAAGATTGTTGGCTTTTGATCAGGACCCTGATGCAATGAAAAACCTTCCGGAAGACAGTCGTTTTCAATTTGTCCCATACAATTTCTGTTATCTCAAGAAATTTTTACAATACTATCAGGCTTATCCTGTGGATGGTATTCTGGCTGATTTGGGCGTTTCTTCCTATCAGTTTGATACGGCAGAACGGGGTTTTTCGCACCGCTTTGAAGGTCAGCTGGATATGCGAATGAATAAGGGCAAAGGACTTACTGCCTATCAAGTGATTAATGAATATCCTTTGCAAAGACTTGCGGAGGTGTTCTATCACTACGGAGAGTTGAGCAATGCGCGTGCGCTCGCCCATCAGATTGACAAGGCGCGTGCGACCGCTATTCAAACGACAACCGATTTGGTGAACGCCGTCGCCACTTTGCCCCCCAAGGGAAAAGAAAACAAGGTGCTTTCGCAAATTTTTCAAGCACTCCGTATAGAAGTGAACAATGAACTGCAAGTACTGCAGGATTTCTTAACGCAAACAGTGGATGCACTCAAGCCCGGCGGAAGACTGGTGGTGATGTCCTATCATTCTTTAGAAGACCGTTTGGTGAAAAATTTTATGAAATCCGGCCATTTCGACGGGAAAATTGAAAAGGATTTTTATGGGAATCCGCTAACCCCTTTTCGATTGATAACCCGTAAAGCCATGATCCCCGATGACGATGAAATTGCCCAAAATCCACGCGCTCGAAGTGCGAAGCTGCGGATAGCAGAAAAAAAATAACCCATTTCTCCACAAACCATTAACCCCCATGTACCAAAAAGAAATAAAAACAGCCCCAGAACATAAGCCGCGCAAATTCATCCGATTCCTGCGTGATGCCATTTCGGGTAAGCATTTGTTGCGTACGTGGAAAAAATGGTTGCCGTGGCTGCTCATTTTCAGTATTGTATCGCTGATTATCGTTTACAATGAATATAGTATCGATAAAAAGGAACGTAGAAATGCAGCTCTTCAGAAACAACACGACAGCATTGTGGTGGAACTTCGCAATGTGAATGAAATTATCTATACTGAAGATGAAACCCAATTGCGTAATGCAGCTCAAGAAAGGGGTTTTGTAGATATTCAGGAAAATGATTACTACATTATCAGGTCAGAAGAAAGGGGGGGAGAACATGAGTAGCGTTACACCAAAAAGAATTACCATTGTTTCATGGGGTATGTTTATTGCTATCCTGTTCTGCCTTGTGGGCGTGTTGCGTTTGGCTATCGGAAAGGCAGGAAAGTATAATGGCGATGACAATCTCTATAAGACCTACTCACTGGAGGAGTATGATTCGTTAGACCAAAGCGAGAAGTTGAACTGTATTGTGGAAAAAAACATATCTCCTCCACGGGGCGTGATTTATGATGATTGCGACCGCCCGTTGGTTTCAAATGTGCAGGTTTATCCATTGGGTATTGATGGAAAGAATTTCGACTTTTCTGAAAAATATTTCAAAAAAGGGGATGCTCATCTGGATACACTTATTCAGGATCTTGCCGTCAGCTTTTATAATCTTTTCCATGAACGCTATCCTCAAAAGAAATTAGATTTTTATAAAGAGAAGTTTGCGACTGCATTCAAAGAGAAGAAAAGAGTCCAACTCTTCAATGAAGAGCAGGTGCAGAAGGAGAAGCAGATGATTTTGGATAAGGATCTGAATATCATTGCGCAACTGCCTGTTTTCTGTGGGACAATCCAACCGGAGGACCGTGCCCGTTATGGCTTGGATGAAAAGGCTAAAATCAACTTTTCCTACATATTGGATAAAGGCAGCAGGAAAATTTTTGTGCGCGTGCACCCTTATGGTGAATTGTCGAAAAGAATTTTGGGTAGTGCCGTGAGCGGAAACGGGATTGATGGTAGTGAAAAATTCTCTCCCATTTTGGCAGGGAAAGCGGGTTTGCGCAAAACCTTGTTTGTGAACGGGATTTCTATTCCATTGGAATCGGAAGAAAGTCCGATGGATGGTGGCCATATTCACACTACTCTGAATATTGATATACAGAAGATTGTACATAATGAGCTGTTGAAGAAAACGGAAAAACTTCGCCCGAATTGGTCGTGCGCCATCGTCATGGAAACGGCTACGGGCGACATTAAGGCGATTTCAAACTTTGCTCCCCAGACCACCGTCGGCGACAGCGTTTATGTGGAGGTTAGAAATAATGCAATGGTGGCAGAAGCCGCCGAACCAGGCTCCACCTTCAAGTTGGCGTCGTTGCTGGCGTTTCTTGAACAAACCAACTGCGATACCTCCCGCCGCTATTCCATCAATGTGCATACTTTTGATGTGAAAGGCCGCCAATATCGTAAACAAGATAATGAAAAGGCAGCAGCCAAAGGGGAACAAACGGGAATCTCTCCCAAAGAAATCATCCAGCGCTCCTCCAATGTGGGCGTTTCCATGATGATACGTGATGCTTTCCCTAATGACTATCAGGGATATATCAGAAAATTAGATTCCCTGTACATCACTTTAGGATTCTCAGCCCAAATAGGGAAACTTCCCCCGTTGAATTTGAAATACAATACGAAGAATTTCCATGAACAATATGCAAGTTACTTCGGCGCGGGATTCTATATGCAACCGATGCAAACGTTGGTCTATTACAATGCGGTGGCTAACAATGGTAAAATGATGCAGCCTCGTTTTGTAAGTTATGCCCAAATAGGGAATACAAAAATTGAATATCCCCCTGTGGTGATTCGTGAGCAAATTGCTTCCCCGAAGGCTATTCGCATTGCCAAGGAGTATCTCCGTGCAGTGGTGGCTGAATATCCGGGCACCGCTCGCCGCTTCAATGACGAAAATCTTCCTTTTGCAGGTAAAACCGGAACCCGTGACATTTACGACCGAAGCGCCGGAAAGTACGACAAGAATAGAAACTCCATCTCCTTCTGTGGCTATTTCCCCGCGGACAATCCTCAATATACTTGTATCGTCTATATGTATAATGTGGTGGGTGGCAGTGATCAGGCGGTAGAGGTGTTTGCGAATATCGCAAAAAAGATCATGGCGACCTCTAAAAGTATTGACAAGACACAGAAAAATATTCCTGTTTATAAGCCGCTTCGTAAGGTGGATTATGAGAAAATCGCACGCAATTGGGGTGTGAAGATTTCTCAAGTATCGGGGAAATATGTGGTTGCATCTTCTGACCACCAATCTGTTGAACCTTATGAAATCAAGGTGGAAAACAAAATCCCCTACGTTGTGGGACTTAGTGCGGCGGATGCTATTTACGAATTGAAAAAGGCTGGTTTCAAGGTCTCGGTTTCGGGCTTTGGACTGGTGGTAAAACAAGAGTATTTTGCCAAACAGAATATGGTTGTACTGACCTTGCGGAGCGGATAGATTCATTCCTGTTGTTCAAATTCCCATTAACCCTTTACCCCATTATTAACCTTATTGATACGTGAAAAAATTAAATTGGCTTTTACAAAACATTGACTATTGCGAAGTCATCGGAAACAGTGAAATCGAAATTTCTGATATTGAGTTCGATTCCAGAAAAATTGGTTCTGTAGCGGAAGGCGTGTCCATGTATGTTGCACAGCGGGGGACACAAACCGATGGTCATCATTTTATAGAACAAGCAGTGCGTGCGGGTGCAGGGGCTGTGCTTTGTGAAGAACTTCCCGCCCAATGTAATCCGGAGGTCTGCTATGTGCGGGTGGCTGACAGTGCGCTTGCCTTAGGCCAGATTGCCTCTGCTTTTTACGATTTTCCGTCGCGTTCGCTGAAGTTGGTGGGCATTACAGGCACCAACGGGAAAACCACTACGGTTACTTTATTGCATCGTTTGTTCAATAATCTGGGGTATAAAGCCGGACTGCTCTCAACCATTGTCAATAAGATTGAAGAGAAAGAGGTGCCTGCTACCCATACGACGCCCGATGCGCTCGAACTCAACCAATTGTTGAGTCAGATGGTGGAAGCAGGTTGTCAATATTGTTTCATGGAGGTTAGTTCCCATGCTATTTGTCAGCATCGTATTGCCGGACTGACTTTTGCCGGCGGTATATTCAGCAATATTACCCACGACCATTTGGATTTTCATAAAACCTTTGCCAATTATATACAAGCGAAAAAAGCATTCTTTGACCAACTTCCGAAAGAGGCTTTTGCCTTAACCAATATTGATGATAAGAATGGAAGAGTGATGGTGCAAAACTGCGGTGCGCATATCTATACCTACTCTTTGCAAGATGGCGCCGATTTTAGAGGAAAAATCATAGAAAATGGGTTTGAAGGGTTGCATTTGGAAATCAATAGAATAGATGCCTATTTCCGTTTGTCAGGGAAATTTAATGCCTATAATTTGTTGGCAATTTACGCTTCGGCGGTGCTTTTGGGGGTGGATTCCCAAGAGGCTTTGATAAAAATGAGTGCACTGGGAACAGCACCGGGGCGTTTCCAAGTGGTTAGAAATGAGCAGGGAGGCGTGGCCATTATTGATTATGCACATACACCAGATGCGCTGAAGAATGTGCTGACTACGATAGAAAATATTACGTGTCAGGGAGAAGAAATCTTGACGGTAGTGGGTTGCGGAGGCAATAGAGACGCACTGAAACGGCCGGTGATGGCAGAAATCGCCTGCGCTCACAGTCACCGCGTGATTCTTACTTCTGATAACCCGCGATTGGAAGACCCTAATGAAATCCTGCGTCAAATGAAAGCAGGTGTTCCTGAAGAAAAAAAGCAAGATGTTTTGGTTATTGAAAATCGTCACGAAGCAATTAAAGTGGCTTGCATGCTCATGCAGAAAAACGGGGTGATTCTGATTGCCGGCAAAGGACATGAAACCTACCAAGACATTCAGGGAGTGAAACATCACTTCGATGATATGGAAGAAGTTAAGAAAAATTGGAATATAAAATAACAGATTATGTTGTACTATTTATTTGATTGGCTTGACAAATTGAATTTCCCCGGTGCGCAACTGTTTCATTACATCTCTTTCCGCGCCGCTTTCGCAATCATTTTATCCCTGTTTATTTCAATGATTGTGGGGAAAAGCCTTATTGGTTTATTGCGCAAAAGGCAAATAGGGGAGTCGATTCGCGACCTCGGATTAGCAGGACAGATGGAGAAAAAAGGGACTCCTACCATGGGCGGATTGATCATTATTGCCGCCATCCTCATCCCCGTGCTTTTGCTTAATAAATTAGACAATATTTATATATTGTTGATGCTCTTTACAACCGTTTGGTTAGGGGCACTCGGGTTTATTGATGATTATATTAAGGTAATTAAAAAGAATAAAGCTGGACTGCCCGGTAAGATGAAACTGGTGGGACAAATTATTTTGGGCATAGTGGTTGGTGCTGTGATGTATTTTCATCCTGATGCGGTGATCAAGGAATCGCATTTTCAAAACAGGAATATTGTAGCCACGGAAGATATTATCAAAATAGATTCTTTAAGTGAATCGGTGGTGGGATTGGATGAGGTGCCTGCCGTACATTCCACCAAGACAACCATTCCTTTCGTGAAAAACCATGAGTTTGATTATGGGTGTTTAACGCAGTGGTTGGGCGACGAGGACGGCAAGTGGTCATTTTTGTTCTACATCCCTATTGTCGTTTTCATTATCGCAGCAGTGTCGAACGGGGCCAACCTGACTGACGGCTTGGATGGACTGGCCGCAGGCACTTCTGCCACGATTGCAGTGGGAATAGCAGTCTTGGCCTACGTCTCGGGTAATGCACTTTTTGCAGACTATCTCAACATAATGTATATCCCCAATATCAGTGAACTTGTAATTTTCATTTCAGCACTTATTGGGGCATTGGTTGGTTTTTATTGGTGGAATTGTTATCCTGCGCAAGTATTTATGGGCGACACAGGCAGTTTGACTTTGGGTGGAATTATAGCGGTGTCGTGTATCATCATCCGTAAGGAGTTGCTGATTCCGCTCCTCTGCGGTATCTTTCTCATTCAAACCTTATCGGTCATTATTCAAGTGTCTTATTTCAAATATACCAAGAAAAAATATGGCGAAGGCCGTCGTATTCTTCTCATGTCCCCGTTGCATCACCATTATCAGAAAAAAGGAATGCACGAGGCAAAAATCGTTCAACGCTTTATTGTAATGAGCATTTTATTAGTCGTATTAACCGTAGTAACTTTAAAAATCAGATAGTTATGAAAAAAAATAACAGTATTAAAGGCGATTATGCTGTGGGATATGATATCAGTTCTCCAGTTATTCGTGATTTTCAAGGACTATTAGATAGTCGTAATCTTGGTTTGCAAAATATGGGGGCCAATTTCACCTCCCCAGAGCACAAGATGGAGTTTGTGAAAACTTTTAGAGGCATTGATTTTATCAATGATTCATCTTGTTGCAATGTCAATGGTATTTATCTGACCTTGTCAAATGTGCAACAAAAAATCACTTGGATCAGCGCTTTTTCCGATTGGAGTCAGTTGACAGATGAACTGTTGCAGTTGATGATCAGCAAAGTAAGCAATATTATTTTTTATAAAGAGCTTGATGCTCCTGCGAAGATTTTTTTGGATGCTTTGAATATTTATAACGAGTGTGCGCCAAACATTGAAACTGCGGTACGTGCGGCTTTTTATGCTACACATGCCAACCAGCCCATCGTTTTTTGTCCGGGCGTGGATGTGAATGGCGATTTCTTGAGTTATGCTGAGCGTGGAGATGCTTTTAAAGATGCCGTTGCCCAACTATAAAGATGATGAAACTTCCTTTTAGCAACAAACTGCGTTTCTATCATGCCATTTATGTGGTGGTAGCCCTATTGTGTGTATTTTCACTTTACGCAGCATTTAGTCTGTCAGGCTCTTTGTTGGCTCCGTTGGTTCAAATACTCATAGGGTGGGCAATCATTCTATCCGTTACACGTGTCCGTTACCAGATTTTGAACCAATTCTCAAGTTTGGGATTGTTGCTGGCCTTTATATTGTTAATATGTACCTTGCTGTTTGGGAAAGGCGGCGGCGGAAGAAGTTTGCGTATTCTGGGTATACAATTTCAATCCTTTTATATTGCCACTTTTCTAATCATACTTTATATATCTACCTTTTTAGCGATTAAGTGTGAAAAATTGAATCCGAAAGAGAAATATCTGCACAAAGAGGACACTCGTTTTGTTTTGATTATTATTCTTATCAGTGTCGGTATGATTGCTGTACGTAATATTTCAACAGCATTGTTGCTGACGTTGTCATCTGTGGGGGTCCTTTATGTGGCTGGAGCCGACTGGCGACAATTACTCAAGTTTGCATTACTAGGAGGATTGGCTTTGGGTATATACATAGGTATCGGAGAATTTAGAAAATCAGATCAGGAAAAGGATGCCACTGCTCAAAATGAGGTAAGTGTCAACGGTCGTGGTTCAACCGCGATGAATAGAATAAAGTATTGGTTGACAGGCGAAAGTGAAACTGTTGGTTATGGGAAACAGATGACCTTGGCAAAAGCGGCGGTAGCCCGTTCTTTTACGCGTCCTACAGGTCCTGGAAAGGGAATGATGAAAAAAAATATGGCGGAAGGAGACAACGATTTTATTTTCGCTTTAATATGTGAAGAACTTTCTATTGTGGCAGGGGTCGTCATCTTTGTCTTATACAGCATTCTTTTTTACCAGTCAATTCTCATTGCACGAAAAGCAAGAGGAAATCCGAAAAAAGGCACACAAGGCTATTTTATCAAGTTGTTTTCCACAGGTATCGGTTTGCTGATACTGGTGCAAGCGCTTATTCATATTGGTGCCAATGTGGGATTGATTCCCGCCACCGGTCAAACACTGCCGTTTATCAGTAGAGGTATCACCCCACTGATTATTACCAGTATTATGATTGGTATTTTGGTGAATATGGCCAAACAAGTAGATGAAAAAACCATTGACCCTGACGACGAATTGGAGGTCTGACTTCTCTTAACGCAGGTGAACATTCTGTCCTGTATGATTGTTTTTTTTCAAAAATATTTTGAAATGTTGAAAAAAATGATGCATTATTCAAAAAAAATGCAGAAATTTGCAGCGTTATTTGAGAATCATTAGTCAATTAAAAATCAATAATCTATGAAACATTTAAAACAATTTTTGTCCTTATTTGTATTAATCGTTGCTACCGTATGGTCTGCAAATGCAACGGATGTTTTGGGAAATCAAGATCCTAAAAAAGAAAAAAGAACGACGGATGCCCCTTTTGAACAAGTGATTGTGGAAGGCAATTTTATTGTGAACATTACTTACGCTATTCGTTGTGATATTGAAGTGGACGCGGAATCCAATCTCCATGAATATATTCTTACAGAAGCCAAAGGTAAAACGTTGAACGTGAAAGTTGCCAAAAAAGTGAAATTGGTGCCCAATATGCCAATGACGATTAACATCACGATGCCTTTAATCACTAAATTGCAATATGATGGAGAAGGGGAAGTATCACTGATGAGTGTGCCTACCTCCAAATTTGAAATCACATTGTCGGGTATTTGCAAATGCACTATGAACAATGTATCAACGACGGCAATGAAAGCCACATTCTCTAATAGTTGTACCGTTTTATGCAAAGATGTTATTGGCGGTGATACCAAAATGGTTTTCAATGACAAGTCAACCTGTATGTTGGATCATTTTACAGCAAGCAAATTCAACTTAACTGCAGCAACTATCAACCCTATAAAATTTGACGGGTTATCTGCAGAAACCTTAACTTTGACTTCTAATAGTACGGGTGCAATTGATTTTAAGGCTATGGCTTTGGCTAAAGAATTATCAGCTAAAGTTACCGATGCGAGTGTTATCACTGCAACAGGCACCGCCCCTAGTATCGTGATTGAATCTACGGGTTCTGGTAATATTGATGCCAGCGGCGTAAGCAACGAAAAAAGCAAAATTACCAATAATGGCTCTGCCACCATCAAAGTCTCTCCTACGGGAAGTCTTGATGTAGTGCTCGGTAAGACGGGTTCCGTTGAATATAAAAACAGACCTAAGATCAAATTGGAAAACAGCGGTTCAGGTCAGCTTATCAACAAGAATTTATAATAAATAATCCGAAGCTGATTAATCAAAAATTAATCAGCTTTTTTGTTTTAAATTGATGGTGAATGGCACTCTCTCAAAAACAGATTCTTAAGCAAACGCAGAAAATTGAATTAAGCAAAATCATGCTGATGAACTTAATTCAAACACCGAATGATGAAGAGTTGTACAATACGATAAAAAAAGAGGTGGATGAAAATCCGGCACTTGAAATTGTACATCATGAAGAACCTGAGGAATATGCGGAGATTGGATCTCATGACCCCATCTCAATAGATGATTTGAAAGAACAGGCCTCGGAGAGTAGCTATGACGGCAATGCCGATGATTGGGAACCGAACAGCTTCGATTTTATTCGTCGCGACCCTAATGAAACACATTATGAGCGTCCAGTGGTTACCACTTTTTCATTCAGGGAAAAACTGTTGATGCAATTAGGTGAACTCAATCTATCTGAAAAAGAACATCTTATCGCGGAATATTTGATAGGAAATTTGGAGGATTCGGGCTACCTCTTGCGTGAACTTGGAGCTATTGCAATGGATTTGCTGCTGCAATATAACCTCTCGGTTACGGAAAATGAGATTGAGAAGATCCTTACACAAGTTATTCAAAATATGGATCCATCAGGTACGGGTGCGAGAAATTTGCAGGAATGTATGCTCATACAACTCAAACAGCAATACCAAACACAGAAATCTGACGAACTCAAGATGGCTATAAATGTGGTTGAAAACCATTTCGACGACTTGACGAAAAAAAATTATAGCCGCATATTGAAAGAGGAAAAAATGGAATTGCCGGTATGGCGTAACGTTTTGGGCATTATTCAAAAATTAATACCCTATCCC
The DNA here is from genome assembly GCA_016290715.1 of Bacteroidales bacterium. GTDB lineage: Bacteria > Bacteroidota > Bacteroidia > Bacteroidales > WCHB1-69 > UBA1756. Next base: position 2,309 of record JAEEUY010000134.1, on the reverse strand, counting down.
GGAGAGAGCAGCGCAATGCCTCATTATGCTATTCCCGATTTTGCGATTACCATTGAAAATGGTGAACTCTGCCTGAATAAGATTAACGATTATCGGCCTCAATTGCGTATTAGCAAAGAATACGAAGATATGTATGCCCATTATCGGAAGAATAAAAATCAGGAGGTTTTAAAATTCATCAACGAAAATATAGAAAAGGCTAAGAGTTTTATCTCTGCGCTTCCTGAACGCGACAGAACGGTGTATATGATTGTGAATGAAATGATGAATATGCAACGCGACTTTTTTTTGTCCGGAGATCGCAAACAGTTGAAACCTATGGTGTTGAAAGATGTGGCTGAAAAAGTGAATATGGATGTCTCCACTATATCACGGGCCACTTCCCGCAGGTATGTTCAAACACCGTTTGGCATTCTTTTGCTTAAAGATATTTTTACTGAAGCTACGAACGAACAAGATGGCGTCTCTTCGGAAGTAATTAAGCAAGAAATAGTGGAATTGATTGAGAAAGAAGATAAAAAAGCACCCCTGACTGATGAAAAATTGGCCGCTTTATTGCTGAAGAAAGGTTATCAGATTTCTCGAAGAACGGTGGCGAAGTATCGGGAGCAATTAGGCATTTCGGCAACTTCTATGCGAAAAGAAAAATAATGAGTACAAATTGGTTAAGTAGGACAGCCCTCTTGATGGGAGAGGAGGGTGTGCAACATCTGCAAAAGATGCATGTGCTGGTGGTGGGTGTCGGCGGTGTCGGGGCTTATGCTGCCGAGCAATTATGCCGTGCGGGAGTGGGCGAAATGACGATAGTGGATGCGGATGTGGTTGAAGACAGCAATCGTAACCGTCAGTTGATAGCCCTCATAAATACCATCGGCGTACCAAAAGTAGAGGTGATGTCGGAAAGATTACGTCATATAAATCCGGAAATCAAACTACATCCTATTCAGGAGTTTATCCGCGACGAACGGACTGTTGAATTGTTGCAAGCAGCACCTTATGATTACGTAGTGGATGCCATTGATTCATTGTCGCCTAAGGTTTTTTTGATATATCATGCATTGCAACAAAATTTACGCCTTGTCTCTGCAATGGGGGCTGGAGGAAAATGGGATCCCACCCAAGTGCAAGTCGCTGATATTAAGAAAACATACCAATGCCGTTTAGCCCATGCAATTCGTAAGCGACTACATAAAATGGGGGTGGATTCAGGTTTTAAAGCTGTTTTTTCACCCGAACCTACAGTCAGAGAATCTGTCGTGATTGATGCCGACCCCACTGTGAATAAACTTTCCACTACGGGCACTATTTCCTATCTTCCGGCGGTATTTGGTTGCGTTGCGGCTTCTGTTGTTATTCGCGATTTGTTGGAAGGTTTTTGCTGATAGCTTTTTATCTTATCTATTTTTTTAAGACGTAAAGGAACAATTTCTGTCTGCTAAACTTCCTGACCTCGTCATTGGGACACCCAAGGATTCATACCGAACAATTTTTCTATGGCTTTGTGGCTTTTTATGATTATGGCTCTTGAGAATAGTTCGTCGTTCTTCCGCGGCAAAGCAAGCGTCAGGTACAACCGACCTATCAGCGTGCCGCAGTTTGCAGTACAGCACTACGTTCGTTTATGTGGGGTTGCTGAGAGTTCATTTCTTCGGAACGGAATTCCATGCCGCCGCCAAAATAGGGCCTTGGTGAAAAAAACGTCAAAAAAAATGATGGAATAAAGCGTTAAGAAGTTTACACTGTTTGAGCGCATTGAAATAAAGTGGTTCAATGCTGCAAGCAGATAATTAAAAACGATTTTGACTAAAAAGAATAGCGCGAGTTTTGTAAACTTTAGCTTTATGAAGTCATTTTTTAGTTTTTTTCATCACAGCCTTGACTTTTTCTTTTGCTTCTTTTCTTTTGTGTCAAGACAAAAGGAAAAGAAGAATGAATGAAAGCAGATGGTAGCGTTTGCCGAAACCACTTGTCTCAAGCCTATATTTTACAATTTATATGTAAATATCTTAATAACAGCATATTATTTGCAGTCGAAAAACTTTTGGCGGACAACAATAATATCTTATCTATTTTTTTGGGAAAAAACAAGGGGACAATTCTTTTTTCACCTGCGGATTTTGTATTCAGAAAACGGAAAACGTTCCGAAAAGTTTCCAAAAAGAGAGAGAGTGTGTGTATTTTTTTGAGAAAAAAGAGCTAAAAGGGGAAAGAAAAGCGGGAGTAATGGAGGCATAGGTTGGTGGTAAAGTGTTGTTAATGAATGAGATTTTAAAAAAGTGAAAAAAAGTTTTTGCTGGGGTGCGGAACGG
>JAEEUY010000133.1 GCA_016290715.1 Bacteroidales bacterium | reverse complement strand
CTCGCTGCCGGTGAGGCGCTTTTGTGCCTGGTACACGCGCAGTGTGCCGCCGGATTCATCTTTGAAGTTCTTGCAGAGGGTTGACACCAGAAGGCGTCCGTCAACTTTGATTTCCATAGTTTAAATGTTTTTGGTTAATAATAAGGTGAATTTAAATGGTATTTTTCTGTCTTTTAATTTTTTATATTGTATAATTAAATATTTTATGTAATTTTGCAGTTTAATTGCATGATTGCATAAAATAATATTATTATAATGATTATTAGAAAGTTAGAAAATGCAATAAGGGAAAATCTGAATTATTTCTCAGTAGTTACGATCACTGGGCCGCGCCAGTCTGGAAAAACCACACTCATTAAGAGTGTGTTTCCGGAACTGCCGTATTTTTCTTTGGAAAACCCCGATACGCGTGAAATGGCGGTAACAGATCCTGTGGCTTTTCTTGCAATGGGAAGCGAGGGCATGATTCTTGATGAGGTGCAGAATACACCTGACTTGTTGTCGTACCTGCAGGGCGTGGTGGATGATCATCCTAAATGGAAATACATTCTCTCCGGCAGTTCACAATTTAGTTTGCAAAACAGCATCACCCAGTCGTTGGCTGGTCGCACTGCGGTGCTTGAATTGCTCCCGCTTTCGTTGCAGGAGTTGTCAGCTAACACCACTGATATTGCTGATGCAGACCGGCTATTGTATTCTGGTTTTTACCCTTCTATACATGCTGGCCTCAACATCCCACGATTGTTTTATCCCGCATACGTCCGCACTTATTTGGAAAGAGATGTGCGTGGTTTCTTGCAAATCAGCGACTTGTACCGATTTCAGACATTTCTCAAACTTTGTGCCGGGCGTGTAGGGAGTCTCTTCAATGCCACTGAAATGTCCAACGAGGTCGGGGTGTCTGTCAACACCATTCGGGCGTGGCTGTCGGTATTACAGGCATCGTACATTGTCTTTATGCTGCACCCGTACTTTGAAAACACACGCAGAAGGCTGACCAAAACGCCCAAGATGTATTTCTACGACACGGGGCTGGCTTGCTATCTAATGGGCATCGAAAATGATAGGCAGTTGCAGACAGACCGTATGCGTGGGCACCTGTTTGAGAATATGGTTGTGGCCGATATGATGAAACGTCGTGCCAATGCCGGACGTGAAGCAGGATTGATGTTCTATCGTGACTCCAACGGCAATGAGATAGACCTTCTGGTTCCCGACGGGACAGGCATTGAGGCATACGAGATAAAGTCCGCATCGACTTACAGTTCTTCGTTCGAGACGGGTTTCCGCCATCTGCCTGAGCAGCTGTCATTACGTCTCACGCGCCGCGCAGTAATATACAATGGTTATCAAGAGCGTCATGATGCACCCATCGAGGTGTTGCATTATTCCACTCTGCTTTCTGTTTAATCTTTCAAAGAACGTTCTCCATAAGGAGGCGGGCAGCGATTTCTGCGGGAGAACAAGTTACACTTTACCGAACAGTTTCCCGAGGATTTTCCCTTTAACGCGGTTCTTCACGCGCCGCCCTACCTTGCCGCTACTCACGGCATCCACATCGCCCAAGACTTTGGCGGCGGTGTAGAGCAGTGAACGGATTTTAGAGATTTTGGACATAGGCTGTAGTTGAATTTCTCTGCACAAATCTGCGTATCGTTATCCGAAGTATTCAATCAGTCCTATAATGCAGGGTGGAATGAAAAAGAACTGGAAAGCGTAGCCGATGGCCGTCATAAAACGACTGCCGGCGAGATCCATCCTGCTCTTGATCCAGAACCAGCGGGGCGGCACGGTGTCGCCCCAGCCGAAAATGCCGATAAGTAGTCCAATGAAGGCGCTCACTCCGCCCAATACAAGTGCCAAGGGGGATGGGTCTTCTAAGAGATACAAACCTCCGAGAATCAGTGCTATCGGACTGATAAACTGAAATATCCAAAGAAAAAATGCCATATTAATTCTGTTTTTTTAACTCCAATAATTTATCTAACCCTTTCACCAGCAGTTTGCCGCCCGGAATGGAATGGGCTATCGGTTCCAGCGTTTTGTGCAAAAGCTCAACCTCCGCATTGGCAACAAGAAAGTCAATATATTCTTGGACTTTGTTCTCCGATGTTGAGGCTTTATAATTGTCGCTGGCGGTTTTCAACGCGCTCAACGGGGTGGCCACCGAATTCTCGGATTTTGTCAGTTTGGATGCCACTTTTACGGCTTTCAGCATGGCATCGTAAGGAAGGCCGGCCAATAATTGTACCGTTTTCTCTTTTGCCCAAGAAGGATTTTCCGACAAAACCATCTTACATTTTTTTAATCTCTTCTACATCAATACCTTCACAGATGATTTTTCCCTCTCTGATTTCATCCAAATACTCTTCATTTTCGTATAGATAATGAGTAACACCTTGCTCCTTGAGTTTTTCGGCGATATCCAAATTAATGATATGATTTTCCAATATTTCATCAATTTCCTCACTAGTATATAAGCCCCCTAACGACTCCAAAATTTCCTCTTGCTCTTGAGTGAGCGAAAAGCAATTTCCGAGAATATCCCTCGTCCAATTTTCTTGTCCAAGTACTTTTAAAATACATTGTGTAACTTCCTCATCGTGTACATAGTGTATCATGTCGGCTATCCCTGCCAATTGCTGTTTGGTCAGTCTGTCATGCATCTGATAGCACCGTTTCAGTTTGTTTTCCATTCTATAATACTACAATCAACAAATACTATGTATGGGGAAGTCCCTTATTTCTTCTTTTCGCGTTCCCGTTCGCGGGCGAGGTGGCTCTCTTGACAAGGTCGGCATAATGCGCATTGTCTTTTTTTTTTTTTAAGCGCAAGTCGGCGACCTCGGCCCGAGGGGGGGTATGGCGTTTGCGGTTGTATTCTTCCCACCTAGTATGTGTGTGTGTTTTAAATTCGTGTTTTTTTTTTTTTTGAATT
>JAEEUY010000132.1 GCA_016290715.1 Bacteroidales bacterium | reverse complement strand
TGTTGCTGAAGTTTTGTGTATTCCAATTGAACATGGTACTGCCGCTTTGCGTCTTTTGGGAGATTCGTCCGTCGGCAAGGTAGGTCATGGAGAGATTGTAGGCTACGGAAGGCCGTGTTCTCATGTTTCCGGAACTTTGCGCAAGACGGTACAGGCTGTCGTACCCGTAGGTGCATTTTTTTACTTTCAACTTTCCAATTTTTGAAATCATATAGGTATTCATTGATTAACGAATAAAATGCGATGGCGATATACACGTTATAATAGTCCCCGATTTTGAACACTTCAATTGTTCAAAATCATTATTTGGATATGCATAATATTTTAGTTTTGACAAATATTGTTCAATCATTTCAACAATATCTGTCAAAGTTTTGTCTTCAATAGGCATAGCACTATCACTTATTCTTTCATCAAAATGAAATAAAGAGAGATTATTAAAATAATTTAAGATAGAAATAGATATTATATGATCATAGGTAAAAAAAATAGTATCATTTTGTTTTTTTTCAGAAGTCGTGTCAAAGGCAATAAACACAACAAAAACCAAATCTTTACCTTGAATGTTTTCAATTTGAATTTCTTCAAGTTCATCTATAGTAAGCAACATTGTAAAATCAAAAGGATTCCCTTTATAATTTATTAACTCATCACAGAATATAGAATCTTCATATTCTATCAATGTGTCATTTTGCCCTACTATAGAACAAATATTTGTTAGTATAATGAAAAAAAATAAAAATTTTTTCATAAAGGATAAAATTTAGAAATTAGACGATTCCCTTGATTGGTTTGTTGAAGTGGATATTCATTATATGATCCTCTCAGATTTTTAGAAGAATAGCTATGGAATTCATCTCGTACATAATTAAATGCATCATTGTTTAATGTAGGAGAAAAGTATAATGTGTTAACATTTTTATTATAAGAATTCAAACAATCATCCCATTCGTTTCCTTTTGTTATAGCAAATATATTAGTCTGTTTTGTGCTTTCTCCTGCTTCCTTTGCAATAGAGTATGCGAATAAATTGGCTTCAATTTCATTCACAATAGATCGTCCTCCTTGTCCATAAAAATCCTGATAGCCATGAAATATTTCATGAGATAGGGTTGAAAGATTAAAATCATTGCAATTTAATGCTATTGTTCCACCTGAAGATTTTTTATTTGATTGATAATATCCAGCCGAACCATTATCTATATCAACTGAAATTATTTTATAAATATCGGTCGAAGCCTCCATTTCATCAATGACAGTATGTCCATTTCGAGTGGCATATATTCTATTCATTGTTTCCCATTTATTTCTTGTACTTTCAGTATATTCAATAGGGCATTCTTTTCCGGGATAATATCTATAATCATCGATCCACCCAATCTCTTCCATCCGGGTCCACCAACCTCACCGGGTTGTTCCCGCAATACGCATACGGGCTTAAAGACGGATATTTTGCAGCCATTGGATCCACGCTCAACCAAATACTTAAATCCGGATTATAGTACCGTGCCCCAAAATAACTAAAACCTGTCTCCTCATCTCTTTCCTTGCCGGAGAAGGTGTAGCGGGTGTTGTAGGTATAGCCCGATTTGCGCTGGTCTATCCATTGCTCGCCCCATGGCATATACTGCAGGTGCTGGTAGCCCACACCGTTGGTGTCGGTTACCCAGCTCGCACTGCCGAGATGGTCGCCGTGCTGCCAGTAGGTGGTGTGGTGCGCGCTCCAGTTGGAGGTGAGGGTGCGCAGAAATGCAAATTTGTTGGACACAATACTATCAGGCGCAGTAGCATTTATCTTTGTTTTCTTATTATACAAATTTAATACTGTGGTCGCATAGGTGTCAATATCTGGGAAATTTCCATCCCCGATTCTGCTCGCAATGCGTTCGCTTTCAATAAAGTAGTGCTTGGTATAGCCTTGCGGGGTGGCTACTACGTATGGGGAGGCATAAAGCACAGGATTGTCATACTCGTTGTAAACAACCATATGCCCGTTCTGTGCCATTTCCGTTCTTGTGCCCGCATTCTTGTAGAACCGCTCCCCTGCAGCATCGTATTTGTAATAGGCACAACGGTTTGCGTAGGGCATATCAGCAAGTTGCAGGCGGTTCTCCTCATCCCACTGCAACTCGTAATACACTCCTATTACGGATGCGTTGTTTCTCTGCTTGAGCATATTCCCGTTGGCATCCCACGTATGGTCGTTTCCTGCCACACTTCTTATCGTGTGCGGGCGTACCGTATTGTAGGCGTAATTGTAAGTGTTGCTGAAGTTTTGTGTATTCCAATTGAACATGGTACTGCCGCTTTGCGTCTTTTGGGAGATTCGTCCGTCGGCAAGGTAGGTCATGGAGAGATTGTAGGATGCGGAAGGCCGTGTTCTCATGTTTCCGGAACTTTGCACAAGACGGTACAGGCTGTCGTACCCGTAGGTGCACGTGTATTTCCCGCCAAGGGAGGACACTGTCCCTGCATTATTCTGCAGTGAGAGGATGTTCCCTGCTGCGTCATAATTGTATTTGATGTCCTGCAGTTTCACATTGGAGGCGTTGTAAAGCAGCAGTGTGTCCAAACGCAGCAGTGTGTCGTAGCGGTAGGAGGCGTGCGTGCCGTTGCCGTTCCATTGCTCCGCCTTCAGCCCGAATTTGTTGTATCGGATGCTGTCAATGTAGTCGTAATAATAATAGTGGAAGGTGATATCCCTGCTTTCTTCCACCGTATCCGTTGGAACGCCATCCTCATTTCCCGATGCTCCAGATAGGTGTCCCGGCCATGGGATGCCTTGTTGTATGTAACTTTTGTTTCCCTGCACTTTTCTCAGCATACCGCCCTTGTCATATTTGTAATGTACCACCTCACTGTCTATATTAGTGTTGAATATTTAATAAAATTATTCATATTTCGAAATCCATGGCAAAGAATGTGAATTGTTATAAAACATTTCATAATAAGTATCAGGTGAAATCATTTTTCTAATAATCTCTTGTCCAACATTCTGCATGAAAGAATCGCTATCAATAAAATCATAGGATAATTTTTCATGAAGATTCACAACGACCCAATATTCTTGATCATGAAAACTAATGCCATTAATGGTATATGCTGTATCTATTGTATGAAAATAAATACATAAACTATCTCCGAACATTAGGTCTATCTTGTGGTAGTCACTGTGCGTATTTAATAATCCAATACTCCTCAAAGTCCATCCTAAATCTTTATCTTTCACCATTTCTAGGGGACGGACGATTGGCATTCGTGGATTACGATCAGAGTATGGACAGGTATAAAATGTAGTTCGAGAGGGGCCATATGTGAGCTCCATTTCTTCAGTTTTAAATATTGATTCAACACTTTTTTCCCACATGCGTTTACAGCCTATGAATGAAAGTAACAGAATAAACATCAAGTATAGTGCAATTAATATTTTTTTCATAAAAATAATTGAATAATTTTGATGATTTGAAAACATAATCAACGGACTCTTTCTTCAAAGTTGTTTGACCAAGAAGCACGAACAGTCATTTTGTCGTTTCCACCTATAACATCATGATAAATGAATCCTAATGCTTTGGTGATAGTATTATATTCAGGACTTCTTCCATCGCTAGGGCGAAGATCCAAAACATCAACAAATGAATGATTCATTGTTATATGACCTGACTTACTTACAGAAATAGCTGTTTTTACTGTTGTGCTTCTAACCAACCAAGTTAATTCGTTAAATGCTACAACCCAAGTATCTCGATATTTTGCGTTTAGAGGATCTTTGATTTGTTCACTCATTGGTTCTGGCGCCCTTTTCCCACCAAATTGCACAGAATTTGCTAAATTCATGGTAAAATTCTCTTTTCCAAATCGTGAGTCTGATTTTATGAATTTTATGTAAGATTTTTCCAAATTTGCCATAGCAGGATCTGTTTTAATTTTCTCTAAAGCTTGTCCTGTAACATTGACATTGTCTGACTGTAGGAGAGAATTAACAACAGCACCACCAAGATTATTGACACCAGTTCCTACATTGAATACATTAGCTATGAATCTGCGCATTGTATGAAACCATCCAGATCCAGTATAAGGATCTTCGGGAATAACAATCTCCCTCCCGTCCGGGTCCACCAACTTCACCGGATTATCCCCGCAATATGTGTACGGACTCACCCCGGGGTACTTGTCTGCCATCGGGTCAACGGAGAGCCAGATGGAGAGGTTTGGCTGGTAGTACCGCGCCCCAAAATAACTAAAACCT
>JAEEUY010000131.1 GCA_016290715.1 Bacteroidales bacterium | reverse complement strand
TGGCTTGGCGTTGTCCAAGAAACCTATGATGATGTATCGAATGAATCCGATGAAATATGTTAACTTTGGATCGTTGAATGCAGGTCGCATCCTATCCATTATTGGTGTGATTTTGGGAGCCATTGCAATAATATGGGGCATTATCTCCGCCTTGTTTTTGGGCGGATCATTTCTGCTCTTTGACTCTGACTTGTTTGAAGATTTATTGGATTTCTAATCACCCAATGCTATGATACTAACCGCCCAATGGCTTTTGGTCAACATGCTGCCGTGTTTCTACAAACAGGTATTTGGGGTTTCGTGCCCTGTATGCGGAGGCCAACGGGCGGTTGCTTTACTATTTCAAGGACATGTTTGGGACAGCATGAAGATGTTTCCACCCTTGTTGCCATTGGCAATTACTTTGTTGTTGGTATGCCTTTGGAAGTTGACGGGGCTTGTCGATAAAAAAGCGATACTGATTGCACTTGTAGTGGATGCAGTCATGCTTCTATTCAATATGGTGTACCAAAACTTGGCCAATTGAATTCTGGAAAAGAATGACAACAACATTAAATCACAAAAAGGTTGCGCCCGACACGGAATTAGGGTTTAGAAAATGAAAAAGAAACTAATTATCATGGGAATCTTGTTTTCCTGTTTTTGTGTCAAAGAATCTATGGCTCAAAATCAATTCATCGTGGAAGGCATTAACTATCAAGTACAGGATGAGACAAAAGTCGTTGTCGCTAAAATCGATGGATTTGACTATTATGGCGACATTGTTATCCCGGAACAAGTGACGACAATGGACTCAAACACTTATAGTGTTGTGGGCATCAAAGCTGGAGCTTTCGGTCATTGCGTTTGCCTTAAATCAATCAAATTACCGAACACGCTCGAATTCATCGGTACTGGTGCATTCAGCAAATGCGATAATTTAAAATCGATAACCCTCCCCAATTCTGTAACTTCGATTGAGAGTTTTGCTTTCTCGGATTGTCCCAAACTTGCTCAAATCATCATTCCGAATAATGTGGAAAAAATAACCCAACAATGCTTTAGAGGATGTACGGCTCTGACGAGCATTACCTTTGGAACTGGTGTAAAGCAAATTGAAAAAAACGCATTCAGTAATTGCACCGCTTTGGTTTCCGTCAAAATTCCTGCAAATGTTGAATCCATCAAGGATGATGCGTTTGTCGGATGCTCGAAGCTGCAAACGGTTTCTATTGCAAATAGCAATATGAAATACACTGATTATGCTTTTAGTAAGACCCCTTATTTTAAGGCGCATAGTAAGAGAACCAATAGTTCGAGCAGTAATTCGAACACAAAAAAAAGGAAAAATACAGTTGTCTACTAACCTAAAACGTGAATTATTATGAATACAAGAATTATCTCTATGCTTGTGTGTTTGCTCTTCGTCGCAACAAGCATGTTCGGCCAAAGTGATTTCGTAAAAGGCGGTATCTATTACAAAATCAACCCAAATCTAAAGGATGTAACCGTTACGTCCTGTCCTCAGGACAGCGCTATCTATTCTGGGAAAATCGTCATTCCTGCAAAAGTTGAATATGACGGCAACACCTATTCCGTGACACACATTGGAAAATACGCTTTCAAAAACAGTGAGATTACTGCGGTCACTTTACCTGAAGGTATCATCGAAATTGGCGAAGAGGCTTTTCGAGAATGTTCTGGCTTGAAGTCTGTCGCAATTCCCGCCAGCGTTCTCCACATTGGGAAGCAGGCCTTCATTTTCTGTTTCTCGTTATCGACTCTTTCTTTTAAATCGGCTTCTCGTCCGGTAATAGATTCGTATGCTTTCGGTAAAACCAAGGTAAAAGTGTCGAGAATAGATACTGGAATTCCAGCAAATATGGCGGTTCCAAATCAAGATAAAAGATTCAAAATTGATGGTGGTGTTGTTACCTATTAGGAGTTCATTTTTTTTGACATAACGTAGGCAATAAAAGCCATGTGATCAGGAAGAAGGGGCGTCTTCTAAAATTCCAGGAGACGCCCCTTCTATATGTTTCTTGTATGAAGTTAGATATATCCTATACCAAGTCCGCAACACAAGTACCGATTTGCCATTTTGATTTCCTGTTCCTTTGCCTTAGAAAAAAAAGTGGCGAAAAAGGTATTGTATTCGATATGATGTAAAATAATTGTTTTTCTGCAATTTTACATTAGTTAGGATGTGGTTTATCTATGATGAGATAACCGCATTTTCATAACAAGGTTGGTGCATACGAGGCTTGTAACAAGGCCGTCAAAATACCTTTTTGGGATTTTTGTCCTGCATATATGAACCAACATGAACCAAACGGATTCCGTTTTTATTGCCTC
>JAEEUY010000130.1 GCA_016290715.1 Bacteroidales bacterium | reverse complement strand
CCTTGATTTTTAAATTATTACCTTCTCTTTGATAAGAGTATTTATTCTTGATGGCTTCACTCAACTGTTCGACATCAAAATGGCGAACGGTAAGGGTGCTGTCAAGTTCGTTGTGTAGGGTTTGTACTTTGATTTTTCGGATAGCGAGCACTTGGTTATGGTAAATATTGTTGGTTTCATCAGTTTCACTGTAATCAAAAAAGAACTCATCATCTTGCAGGTTATCCTCGGGATTGGTTTCTGTTAACAGCGTATCAGCTTCTGTAGTGTCCGTTGTTGTGTGGGGTGACTGTTTTTTTGTCTGTTGGTAATAGTAATGGTTGTTTTCAACTATTTGCACTAAAGTGTCATTAGTGGCGGAGGATTCTTTTTGCAGTTGCAGTGGTGGCAGGATGGGGGAGCGCAGAACATATTGATCTACAAAATAGAAAGCAATCAGGATCAATAACATCAAGATGGCACCGATGCAAATGCCTTTCCATAAATAAGTTCTGTTATTGGATTGATTTTTTTCCATATTAGTACCATTCAGTTTCGTATTCTACAATGAAAGCAATCCGATATTCTTCGGGAGAAACTTCATCGGCAATGTTATTTTGAACCCTCACGATATCGTTATTTTCATTATAGGTGTAATCAGTCCATGTCAGAAGCTTGTCCTCTTTGTCATATTGTGTAATTTTCACACAATTTCCGTTGCAATAGGCATAGGTGGTTTTCCGATAGATATCCAAATTCTCTTCTTCCATTACAACACAATTATCAGCTTCATCATACTGGTAATAAGCCTTGGCAATCAAGCGCATATCGTAGTTGTAAAGCAGTTCTTTGGTCTTATTCCCTCTTTCGTCATACTGGAATGTGAAAGTCCGGCTATCGTGTTCTAACAATTCTTCGCGGGTGCGTTTGATTAATTGTTGTTTTTCGTCGTATTCATTCGTTGTACGATACATGATTTCGCCATCTTCATCATATTCAATCAGCTTGATAATAGAGCCATGATCGTCGTAGGTGTACTCTTTTTCGGTATAGGCAAACTCGTCTTCATCGTATGAATCCTCACGGACAAGCAACCCGTTTTCGTACACATAATGGGTGGCATATTCTGGCGACTCTTCCCCATAAAAACAGCCTTTGCGAATTATGCGTTGCTGTTCATCGTAGGAAAAGATGTTTTTTTGGCAAAGTTCGTGATTTTGGTCATATTGTGAGGAAGAAGAAACCAATCCATGGTCGTTGTATTGGTTTTCAACCATGGATTCAATTTCATTTTCAGCACTGTAATGATTTTCTTTTAATACTTTGCCACTTTCGTTATAGAATATTTCTGTTTCAACGAATTTTTCCGTCTTGATGCCATCGCGATCATAGTCATCACGCAGGTAATTGGTGCGGGTAATTCGGATTGTTTTTGGGATTTTTTTATCCATAATGTTTGAAATCAAGAAGTTGTGGTTTGTATTCATCCCGCAACTTATAGGAATGTAAAATTATAAAGTTGGTCCAAAAGGAACGAGAGCTGCTCCCTCTTCATTGTCTGCGAAATTGTTGAAATTCTTGATGAAATAGGATGCGAGTGTTTGTGCATTTTCTTTGTAAGCCTGTTTGTCTGGCCAACTGTTTTCAGGATTCAAAATGCTGTCGTCAATATTGTTAATATGTTTAGGTACATATAAGTTAAAAGGTTTGATGAGAGTGGTTTCGCAGTCAATGAGTTCGTTGTTAAGGATAGCAGAGATGATGGTTCGGGTATCTTTGAGTGAAATGCGGTGTCCCACACCGTAGCCGCCACCGGTCCAGCCTGTGTTTACCAAGTAGGCGGTAGCGTGGTGTTCTGTTAATTTCTTAGCCAATTCTTTGGCATATTTTGTCGGGTGCAACATCAGGAACGCCGCTCCGAAACAAGATGAAAAAGTGGGTTGTGGGGTAACGATTCCCCGTTCAGTACCAGCTAATTTGGCAGTATAGCCACTTAAGAAGTAGTACATTGTTTGTTCTTTGTTCAAAATGGATACGGGAGGAAGTACTCCGAATGCGTCGGCAGATAAGAAGATGACCTTGCTGGGGTGTGTCCCTCTTGAAACAGGTTTTACAATGTTGTTAATGTGATAGATAGGATATGAAACACGGGTGTTTTCCGTTTTCTCTGCGGAGTTGAAATCGATGTTCCCATCTTTGTCGATGACTAAATTTTCTAACAAGGCATCGCGTTTGATGGCATTGTAAATGTCGGGTTCTTTTTCGGCGCTCAAGTTAATACATTTGGCATAGCATCCGCCTTCAAAGTTGAAAACGCCATTGTCATCCCAGCCATGTTCATCGTCGCCGATGAGGGCGCGTTCCGGATCGGTTGACAGAGTGGTTTTCCCTGTTCCGGAAAGACCGAAAAAGATGGCGGTATCGCCATTCTTCCCTTGGTTGGCGGAGCAATGCATGGCTGCCATCCCGCGCAATGGAAGATAATAGTTCATTACAGAGAAAATGCCTTTTTTCATCTCCCCACCGTACCAAGTGCCCCCAATTAGCCCCATTCTTTCTGTGAGGTTGAAGGCAACATATACTTCACTGTTCAGTCCTTGCTCTTTCCAATTGGGATTGGTGGTTTTGCAGCTGTTCAATACTACGAAATCGGGTTCAAAATCAACTAGCTCCTCATCTGTAGGGCGGATGAACATATTTTTGATGAAATGCGCCTGCCAAGCCACTTCTGTGACAAAACGGATTTTTAAACGGGAATTTTCATTTGCCCCGCAAAAACCATCCATCACGTATATGTCTTTCCCGCTTAATTGTTTTTCACTCAATCCTTTCAAGTGGTCCCATATTTCTTTTGAGATAGGTTTGTTGTCGGAACCTTTCTTTTGTGGATCTGCCCACCAAACATTATTTTTGGTTTCTTCATCCAAAACCACATATTTATCTTTGGGAGATCTTCCTGTAAAGATACCGGTATCTACTGAAAGTGCGCCATTTTTTGTGTAAAAACAGCGATCAAATCCCGTTAAGTTAGGGTTGGTTTCATGTTGATAAAGTTCGTCATAGGAAAGATTGTGGTAAATCTTGGTTGGATTGATAATGCCAATTTGTTCTAATTGCTGGATTAAATTTTTCATATATATGATTGATTAATAATTAATTACAAAATACTTTTTTAGTTAAAAATCTTATACAAACATATAAAAAAAACATCAAAAGAGAAGTTACTCCTATAGAAAAAATTTTTTTTAAAGAAAAGTGTTGCACAAATGAAAAAAGTTGTACTTTTGCCGCCGGAGAGTTGGCAGAGTGGTCGATTGCGGCGGTCTTGAAAACCGTTGAGGGTAACACCTCCGGGGGTTCGAATCCCTCACTCTCCGCAAACTAAAAGGCGGCACATTATGTGCCGCCTTTTAGTTTGCAGGGATGCCCGCGGCGGCGCAAGGGATATGCAATCCCT
>JAEEUY010000129.1 GCA_016290715.1 Bacteroidales bacterium | reverse complement strand
CAGGAGATGAAGCCGAAGTGGGAGGACATGCGGAAGCAGCCGGGATTCCCGAAGACGGACAACTGCACGGCGGTCTGCGAGGATTCGCTGGGGCGTATCTGGGTCGGGACCTCGAACATGGGAGTGCAGGTATTCCACAAGGGGCAATGGAAGCGTTACGACCGGGACACGGTCCTCGGCGGAAGCCACGTCCACGCACTGGCATCGACCTTGACCGGTCATTTTTTGGTCAATTTTCTTAAAATTGTTTCATGGCAGACTTGACTTTTTTCGGGATGACGGTATATTATCCTCAAAGATGCTGACATATGTAGATTGTTTGCATTTTTATTTCGATTTATTTGCTTCCGCGGATTTGTTTTTAAGTGAAAAACATGGTATAGTATGGGTGCAGGGAAATCATTTCCCGGCATTGATTCCATGCACACATACCCCATGAAAGGCACTTCGGACCATGAACCTGATTTCGAAAAACTTGTCGCAACTGAGGAGGATCGCTCTCGCGGTCCTGCTCGCTTCCTTCGCGATCCTCGAAACACCCTCCATCTCCGCTCAGGAGCCGGGAAGAACCATTACTTCGCCGTTCGGCGTGGCGAATCCCTACATGAACGCTTCGGACGCCTCGGAATCCGGCACGGACGGGGACACTTTCGTTGATCCGGAGACCGGCGAAGTCGGACACATCATCCGCAATCCATTCGGCGTTGCCAACCCCGAAGGAGTCGACACTGGCATCGACATCCCAGATGATGCCGGAGAAGAGGTTGGAGGCATCATTACAAGCCCCTTTGGTGTCCCCGCTTCAGACGACATTGACACTGGCGTGGATGTCCTCGATGAAGACGAGGAATACCTGATCAGCCTCCCTGATGAAGAAACTGATGTGGATGAACGAGAGTCCGTGGAGGATGAAGGAAACGCAGATGACACGTTGGATGATGCGAAAGATATTGAGGAGGAATCGTACGAAGCCACGACGGAGAAGTATGTTCCCGTTATTGATAATCCGATGCGCGGTGTGGAATTTGATTCAATCATCACTTTTAGCGGAACTAGTACTTATACCGTTGAAAGCGAAACTAACGATATTAATAATGCACCGACACTATATGTGCTTGCAGGGGGATATTTTACGCTGACTCTTGTAACAAATCTAAATTTGCCAACAAACATTCAGCCAATCTTTAGAAAACTCAATCAATCTGGAACACAAAATCCTTTTGAACCTCTACAAAGTGGCAGCAATCCGCCATATTGTTTTGTCTATCATGTTCCAACTACGATGGATGGAGGAACCTATTGCGCTTCTATTTCGTGCCCTTTTAATGGAGTACAGATTGAAAGAGTTCTAAAAATAGGGGTTGTTGGAGTCAATAAGATTGTAGGGCCAAACTCAAAATCTTCAACGCGGAGTGAGGCCCCAAGTGGGACTGACAAATGGCAGGAAAATGAAGTTATTTATGCACAACCATATTCTGTATTTGATTTGACGATGGAGGTTGAGCCAAGTTTAAGTAACGAAGGTTATGATAAAATAAAGGATTTGATATCTTGGTCAAAATCTGTGCAAGACGGTACATTAACACCAAAGGAAAATAACAAAAGGAAAGCGGAATTCAAAGCCACAACTATTGGCGATTATACAATAACTGCTTCCATTGGCTCATCGCATAAAATTATTGTTGTCAGAGTTGGTGTCCCCAAAATCAACACGGTGCAATTCGGCGGAGCAAAAATACCTATATGGAAAGATGTGGGAATTCCTTATTACGGCGTTGCATGGAAAGATGATAATCTTGACGGCGAATCTGAATTAGATAACGCAAATGCCGTTTCTTCGGTTAAATATCAACCCGTTGCCTACCCAAGCACCAGCAAAATTACTGCACAAGGAACCTTTAAGCCATATTGCTTCAAAATCGATAAAGAGGTCACAGACAATCCGGATTCATCTGATTTTATTCAAGGATGGGATGTCGAAGCGGCGGTAAAGAAATATAGATTCTCGCACGATAATTTAAATTGGAGTAACTGGACGATATCAGGTCCAGTAGAAGACTCCAATCCAATATCCACGGAAGCAAAAGTTGGATATAACTTGGAGTACACTATTTTTTGGCAATATGGTTTTGGTGAAACTGGCACAGCTGACGACTCACTGAATGATTTCAGTGCAGGGACATCCAAACATGAGATGTATTTGACATACCATGCTCCAATTGTTGCAGATGAGACAAAATACCTCGAAACTGTTTTTCATATTAGTTGCACCAATTCCAATGAGAGCAATACCCCTGCCAGTATTGTTTCAGGTATATGGGATGGGTTTAAAGGCACGAATGTTAAACGAAAAGATAGAAAGGAGTTGACATATTATAAATGGTACACGGTAGGTGAGACAACTGTTCAGGGCTTGCTGTTCAGCCGCGATGGACAATGTGGTTCTTGGGCTGATTTTTTCCAAACAGCATTAGCGATACATGGAATACAATCAACTTATAGAATGATTATTCCAACTACTGGAAATGGGAGTGGTTTTATTGTAAAGACTTGGTCTTTTGACGGAACTGGAATTGTGGGCAGAGATTTCCCATATACAAACAAGTTACTTCATAACGCGGATGGCAGTCCCTACTATACAATACCAGCGGGATACGTTTGGGATACGCCTGCTGAGGTTACGTATACGGCAGGAACTAAAGGACAAAACAACGCAACGCCCGCTTCACTTTTTGCTAATCATCAACTCATCGAATATGGCAATGAATACTATGATCCAAGTTATGGGATTAAACATTCATCGTTACAATCAATTGATAAAACTTTGTCTGGATTTTATCAAAAAATCTATGTGATGGGTCTTCTAGAGGAAATGCGTTTCAAAACAAATCCTTCAGGTGTTCAAATTGAATTTTATTAATAAGGTGAATATAATGAAAAACTTTTTCCGTTTCTTTTTATGTGGTTTGTTCTTTACTGTAACAACCCTTTTTGGCGTTGAAAAGATTTATATTAGTGATGGTATTTTAAATTATTGTCTATCTCCGGATGCAGCTAACAGCGCTGTTGTGCTTTATTCCTTTGATATTCGAGATAGAGAATGTAAACAATACTATTTACCTATGACAATCGTTCCGGAAATCGACACCAGAAATGATGGGAACAAACAAATCATTAGATTCCCGCTTGCATGGTATATGAATCGCAAAGAGTTATTTGTTGTATTTCACGATTTGTTTGCAGATGCAATGGGCAGAGTTACATTTTTACTTTTTTCAACAGACAAGACCCGTGATTTTGATTTTCGGCCTTTTGAGGATTGTTATGAATATCAAAATAATATAATGAAGTATAAGGGGTATTATTTCGGCGTGGGTGTCCACCGCAAGTATATCTATGGAATGAGTTCTGCCCCATTTGTGGATCATCGTCTAACTAACAATTCAAAAATATGGTATGATTTTGCTGGCAAAAATATTATTGCACGTTTCCCATCCTTATCTGATAAGCAAGAAAACTGGATGCCATCAGAAAATCCAGCATACTATAAATGGATGTTGTATACAATTGAAGATGATAAAATTATTGTTGTTCAAGATGATAAATTGAAAGATTTTACTCCATTATCAAGTATTTCTGTAAAAGGGAAGAAAATCTATACGGATAATGGTGAAACGATCAACTTTCCAAACGATGTCGATTCGATCATTTGGGGTATTGATAACAATTCCACCCCAAGTATAATATTATTATCTCAAACCGATAAGATTAAAATTTCTAAAAAAGATTATCCAGAGCTTCCGAAGTTGATTCTTGCAAATGAAGACTCTGATTACGTGATGTTTATTTTTGACCGCAAGATTGATTCATCGAATGTGCAAGGTTCTTTACAAGAGATCAAAGATATGCTCGAAAAGAGAAGTTTATTGCAACAATAT
>JAEEUY010000128.1 GCA_016290715.1 Bacteroidales bacterium | reverse complement strand
GCTGATATAATCGGTGCAAGGGGCAGGGCATTTCTTCAATTGATATTTCAAACAGGGGCGGGAGGATTTGTGGAGTAGGGTGCAGCTTCTTATGGGAAAAATTTCGGTAATCGTGTTGAGCAGGGCATTCATATATTTGACTGAGGCGTAGGGACCGAAAACGTCTTGGTGTGCCCTGTCGGGTTGGCGGGTAGCGAAAACGCGGGGATAGTCTTCTTTGGTAACGGCAATCCAAGGGTAGGTTTTGTCATCTTTCAGCATGATATTGTAGCGGGGTTTATATTCCTTTATCATGCTGTTTTCCAATAATAAAGCCTCCCATTCGGAATCCACAATCGTGGTTTGGATGTCGCGAATTTTGGAAACCATCAGTCGGACTTTTGCAGAGTCGTGATTTTTATTAAAATAGGAGGAGACACGGCGTTTCAGATTTTTCGCTTTTCCCACATAAATAATCGTTCCTTTTTCGTCAAAAAAGCGATAAACTCCCGGTTTGGTCGGGAGAGTGGAAAGAATCAGCTGAATTTTATTTGCGGTCGTACTTTGCATTCTCTTTCTTGATAATATAGAGTTCAAACCCTGCATAGAGGAAATAAATTATCAGGAAAGCAATCGCGAAATTCCATTTGTCTTCTTTGTTGAAAATAAGATAAAGCAGAAGGAACAGCAGGCAGGACATGAATTTGACGGTACGGGAGAGTACGTATCCTGAAACAAATTTTCTGGCTTCGCGTTGGCTCTCATCGCGCAAAACAACATAAAGCGTGAAAAGGGTAATAAAGAAAAAAAAGATGATAATGAAAGGAAGGGCAGGGGAGGCGTATTGCGGGAGCAATATTTGCATGAGAACTACGGCAATAGTCATAATGATAGAGAATACCAATAGCCGAAATGCATATTTTGAGATTTTAATTTTCTGAGCCATGGTGAATTACTTTTTTTTCTGCGATAAATTGTGAATCATAACATACATTGCCAAAGCGATAGAGGCTAAAGCGCAAATAATAACAAAAACAGGCGATAAGTTTAACCAGTCGTCTAACTTTACTCCTCCATACGTTCCACCCGCGATAATTATTCCCATTTGAAAAGCCATACCAGAGTAACTTGCGCCGCTACTCCAATTTTTCTTTTCCTTCATCTATTTTTTTTCAGGACCGTTATTCTGTGGAATAATAGGGGCACCACCCTTGCCATTCTGGATACGGCAGTTTCCGATGAAATTAGCCCCCGGTTCAATGGCTAATTTGGAAGAAACAATGTCTCCCGCCAGAACTGCGGTAGCACGCAAAGAAATCATATCTTTGGCTGTGATGTTGGCTTTAACTCGTCCGGCAATCTCAATGCTATCACATTGAATATCACCTTCTAAAGAACCATTTGCACCAATTACTACTTGGTCGTTGCATTTTACATTGCCTTTGATAGCGCCATCAATACGGCAGCTCGTATTGGTAACGATATTCCCTTCGATGGTTGTGCCTGCAGCAATGACATTAAATTGAGGATTTCCAACTACTTCGTTCATTTTTACCATGGTTTAAGTTATTTATTTAAATAATACGTATTGAAAAATTCTTCGTATGCGTTTCGGCTATCCTTTTGCTTATAAAAAGTGCCATAATTAGCAGAACTCATCGGATAGACCGTGATATTTTTGGCAAGAATATCAGCTTTAAACTTATCGTTATTTTGGATAGCATGATAATAATCCATCGCTGCATCCTTTCCCCTAAAGCGGGCAATGCTAACGATTTGCTCATCTTGATTGATGTAAAAACTGTTTAGGGTAAGCTTTTGTAAACTATAATATTCTTTGTTGAAATCTGATATGAGTGTTTTCAGGTTCTGCACATTGCATTTATGAACATTTACAATTAAAGAAATGTAGTGCCAATCATCCGGAGCAAACGCAAAAGGATTCTCTTTTGCTGCTTCGGCAGATTGCTTTTGAGCTTCTTTTTCGTCAGTATTTTGTTCATTTTGTGCCGTTTCTGCAGGTGCTACTTCGGGAGCATTGAAGTTCGACAAGTAGATGCGGGCCAATTCAGCCACATCATATTTGGCATAGTCTGCAATAATGGATTGCAAGGCACTGATTAACTCTTTCTCTCCTTTTACCTGTCCGATAGCGACGGCGCGAAGATAGGCATATTTCGATTTCAGCTCTTCGTTGTTGCATAATGGGATGGCCTCTTCGGCGGCGGTAATCACTTTTTTCCATTGTTTGTTGGCAAAATCAGCATACACCACTTCATATTTGGTCTCCATTTCCTTGTTCTTGGCAGCTAACTTGGCATAGTAGTCGGGCTCGTTGATTAGTCGGGCATAGTCGGTATCAGCGTACTTGGTGAGAATGATGTTTTTGGGAGTTTCTGCTTTCGCTTTTGCGAAGTAGGGGTAGTTGCGATATAGCAAGTATAGTGCCGACGGGGTAAGGTCATGGTCAGGGAAGCGTTCGTAGAACTTTTCTAAGGTTTCACATCCCCGCTTTCTGTCGTTCAACAAATCCAAATAGATGATGGCTGCTTGATAAAGAGCATTGGCAATCTTTTCGTTGGAGGTGTCAATGGCGCCAGGCGTCAAGGGTAAATCTTGGGTATAATAACGCTCTTTTTCAGGGTCAGTCTCTCTTTTAACAATCAGGTTGCCGTCTTCATCATATTCGGAAGTATCTGCTGAAGCCGCATTAGGGTCGTTCAATGCTGCCAGATCATCAAAAGAAATTTGCTGTTTGTTGCTTATCCGCCAATTGTCTTCCAATTTTCGTGCCCCCCATCTGCGCAAGAATTCGGTTTTGCCTGCCGACATTAAGGTGGAGTTATAAAAATACCATTTTCCCGAGTTATTATTGTTGAGATTGGAGTTTATATTGGCATAGCCCAATGAATTTTGTAAAGCTGCATTGACCGCTTCTTCTTCTCTTTTCTGCCGTTCTTTTTCTCTTTTATATTCCGCAATTTTATTTTGCACCCAGCGGTTACGGTCTTTCTCGCTCATCTTGGCAATGCGCTGCAGACTGTCTTCTACCACCACACACTGCAAATTATCCACCAAATCGGTAAGGATTTCCGCTTTTTTCATGATGGCATCGTAATTCGGATAATTTTTAGGAAGAGATAGTGTGGCAGTATCGTAGTAGGCTTTCGCCTGAGGATATTGTTCCTTATCCATATACAAATCCGCTAACTGTAGCGAAGAATAAGTGCGTTGGTAATCATTGTTTTGGTAGGCTGCGACAGATTTGGCCAGATTCTTAATGCGTGCAGTCGTGTCGTCATCTATCCGATCAATTTCCGACATCGCATAATAAATCTGGTCTTTGAAGTCAAGATTCTTTTCTTCTTTCAGCATCTTATTCAACTCCTTTAATATCTGCTCTTTGCTGGCAGGAGTCCCATCATAGTTGGCGGCAAGGTGCATGCGTGCATTGAATTCCATTTCATAAGAAGTGCTTTTCTTGATGGCAAGCAGAAAATAATCCTTGGCTTCGCGAGGTTGTTCCATTTTTTCGTATAGCTGCCCTAAAATGAAATAGGTGCGGGCCCGCAAATCCTTTTTAGGATGATTTTTTAAAATGTCATCCAAGTAGTTGATGGCAGTTTCTGTTTCACCATCGGGGGCACGCATTTGATATTCAGCGCCTGCTGCAGCATACAGCACATTTAACTTTTTCGATTTTTTGTTCTGAATATAATATTTGGCCTCATTGATAATCTCATCCGCACGTACAAAATAGTTCTGCTGCATCGCGCAACGGGCGTTCCAAACCATGGCTTCTTCTATACAATTCCCATTTTTATGGGTGGAGACGATATAGCTGAAAATGCGCTGGGCTTGAATGTAGTCTTGCTTATAAAAATAGGCCTTCCCCATCATCAGATAGGCATCGTCAATGGGCTTTACATACTCTTTTCCCTTGAAAAACATAGAGTGTTTGTAAATAGATTTGGAGGCTTTGGCAATCACTCTGTCCATAGTAGGATAGATGGAAGTGATTTCTTCTTTAGGAGGATAGTAATAGATTGGTAATGTATTGATATAGTTATCCTTACATAGTTTTTTGTATTCTTCTTCTCCTTGTTTTAAGGCTTCTTTCCCATTGAAATTCACATTAAAACGGGAAGTCATATTATGCCAAGCACGATTGGTTGGCGTATTTTTTCGGGTAGAGCAACCCGAATTGATTCCAACAATAATCGAAAAAAGTAGGAATAACTGTATAAATTTGAGTATATTGTTGTGTTTCAAGGTATTATTATATGTATTAAAATAAAACTGCAAAAATAACGATTTTTATTTAAAATTATTCTTATTTGTTGATTTATTTTCAGGATTGTTTTCCCATTTTTCATACGATTGAATAATCTTGGTTACCAAGTGGTGTCTCACCACATCTTTGTTATCCAAAAAAATAAATTTGATTCCTTTGATATCTTTTAAGATTTTGCTGGCTTGTATAAGTCCGGATGATTGGTTTTTAGGAAGGTCGATTTGGGTGATGTCGCCAGTGATAAAGAATTTGGCATTTTTCCCCATTCTTGTCAAAAACATCTTTAATTGGCTTTCGGTGGCATTTTGAGCTTCATCCAAAATCACGTAAGCGTTGTCTAAAGTGCGTCCGCGCATAAAGGCTAACGGTGCAATTTCAATGGTTTTGTCTTCCATGTAGGAGAGCAGTTTTTGCATTGGCATCATATCACGAAGGGCATCATACAAGGGTTGGAGGTAGGGGTCTAACTTATCTCGCAAGTCGCCGGGGAGGAACCCCAGATTTTCTCCCGCTTCTACAGCGGGCCGGGTTAAAATTATTCGGCGTATTTGTTTGTTTTTCAGTGCTCTAACTGCCAAAGCCACAGAAGTATAGGTTTTGCCGGTCCCCGCTGGGCCGATGGCAAATACCATGTCGTTTTGAGACAAACACTCCACCAACCGTTTCTGATTGGGAGTGATGGCCTTGATGACTTTGCCTTCGCGTCCGTATAAAATGATATCCTCGCCGGCTTTGCTGCTGTCCAAAAGATAGAAATGTTCATCTTCGCTGGCGGTAATATTGAGGATATCGGTTTCTGTTAATCTTTCAAAATGCTCATAATGAGCACATAATAACTGAAAACGGGACTCAAACAATGCTACTTCTTCATCGGCTCCCATTATCTTTAACTCATTCCCGCGAGCTACGATCTTCAGCTTGGAATAAATATTGCGCAATAAGTCAATATTGCGATTGTTCTTCCCGTAAATACCAACCACGATGGCTTGGTCAATATATATTGTCTTTTCCATGAATCAAAATAAAAATAAGCGTGCAAAATTACGCATTTTAGATGTAATAATTGAAATATGGCGAAAGGATTACTCGAATCGGATGGCCGAAATGGTTGTGATGCGCTTGGATATGTAAGCAGAGGGGATGAGAAGGGCTAAAAGACAAATGAGAAGTACGCCCAAGTTTACAAGCAATAATAAGGGAACAGGAATACCGATGGGAACATACGCCACATAGTAGGAGGTGGGATCTAATTTGATAAAGTGAAAATATTGCTGTGCCAAACAGATGGCTATTCCGATAATGTTGCCTAACAACATTCCGCGAAGAACAATCCTCCCACCAATCAACAGAAAAACATTCCGCACGCGTGGGGTAGAGAGTCCCATTGTTTTGAGAATGCCAATGGTGGAGGTTTGTTCCAAAATGATGATAAAAAAAGTGGATATCAGCGAAACTGCGCAAATGAGAATGGTGATGCACAGCAGAACCGCCGCATTGGTGTTAAACAGTGCCGTCCATTGGAAAATAGCCGGATATATTTGCTTGATGGTCTCCGCTTTGAGTTGGTAGCCGATGTGGGAATTGACATATTCTCCCATCTCATCTATTTGGGAGTAATCATTGATCAGGATTTCGACCCCGCCTACTTGTTGCCCATCCCAGCCGTTTAGTTTTTGGATGTGCCGCAAATCACAAAGAATGAACTTTTCATCGTACTCAGGAAGCCCTGTCTCGTAGATGCCTTCCACGATAAATTTCCTTTGCATCGGAGGGTCTTGCACAAAATAGGCATAGACTCCATCCCCAATGGATAATTGTAACTTCTTGGCGATGGCGCTGGAGAGAAGTATGCCAGAAGCGGGTTCCGCAGTACTGACATCTATCGGCTTCCCGTTCGTGATATTTTTTTGAAAATGTCCCCACGAAAAAGAGGAATCGATTCCTTTGAAAACAACTCCTTCCACCTGATCCTCTGTCTTGATGATTCCTACTTTGGTGGAGAAATATTGGACAACGGCCACATTTTTATTGGAACGGAGTTCCTGAAAAAATGGCTCCTTCCGGCTGATAGGCTTGGGGTCGTAGGTATAGTTCATGTCGTAGTTGGAAATACGGATATGCGACCCCATATCAATCACTTTTTGTTCAATGGTATGACGGTAGCCGGTGGTGATAGCTATGGCTGCGGTAATAATTATAAGACAAATAGTTATAGATACAACCGCTAAATTGACAATGGGGCGCGTAGATTGGTTGTCTCGTGAATGCAGCAGGCGGCGTGATAAAAAGTACTCTGTTTTGTGCATTTTAAAACTTAACATTAATTCCTAAACGAATGATAGGAATGGAATAGACATCCATAGTGGACCATACAGGGAAAAGAAATAACACGTAACAAGATATTTTATCGGAAATGAATTGGTTGTATCCCGGTCCTATAAGAATCCCATGTGAGTGAAGGCGGGTGTCGTCGTATGAGGGAAAGTTCAAATATTCATATTCCACATGGGCGATGATGCGCTGTTTCCAAATAAGTCCTTCAATAAAGCCATTGGCGCCAAAAACATGTGATTTCTGTTCGCCCAAATAGCTATTGGTATAAGAAAACATGTAGGTTCCGCCGATTCCTACGCACAAAAAATCCCATGGTAATATGCCAATGTGCGGGTTGACTTCTACGGCGGTATTGCCCCCGATTTGAAATCCGAAATACCCCCCCGCAAGAAAATGCACTTTCGCTTCCCGAGAAGCTGTCTGCTTCTCTTGAAAACTTTTAGGAAGAGGAATATTGTCGTTGTTCTGTGCCTTTATTGTCCCCCAGCACAGAATTAGTAAACAAAGTAGAGACAGTGTTTTTTTCATCAGATTATTGGAATTTTCTTTTGACTAAATCACAGAACGAAAGGTATGATTCAGCGGAAGTGTCCCATCCATAATATTTGATGAGCAGTTCTATTTCGTCCATGGCATCTTCCATAGTTTCGCACTTGTTCAGGGTTTGAATGGCATTGCTGAAATCGCCTCCCTTGTTTTGGAATAATTCTTTGATAAACAGAAATTTGTCGTTTAATGAAATGGCTTTGGATAAGTCTTCAACTCTGGATTGGCGAAATTTATTGGCGATAGAGTTATCTTTTTTCTGTTCGTTGAGCAAATCGTTGAGGGAGCGTTTTGCTGCCGGTTGGGTCGCTTTCTGCAACTCTTCTTCCCCAAACAGAAGGGCGGGTTTTGCATCAGCAGCCGTATTTTTTTCAGGGGTGGAAACGTTTTTTTGTTCTTTTTCCTCTTTGCTGATGTCGGAAGGGGCTGGCTCTTCTTTAACGGTGGTTTGGGGAGCTAAGAAATCAATGATATCCTCAGGGTTTTCAATAGATTCTGCGGTGGGAGTGGAAGATTCGGAAGGCTCCTCTTCTTTTGCCGTGGCTGGCGTTTCTTCTGTGGAAAGTTCCGCACTTTGTTCTATTTTTTCTTCCTCTATTTTTTCCGCAGAAGTCTCTTCAGATAAAAAATCATCAAACAAAGGTTCTTCTACCACAATATCCTCTTGGAGGTGGGGAACTTCGTCAGGTGTTTTTGCTTTCTCTTCTTTCTCAGTATGATTCAGGTCTGAAAAATCATTTTTTTTGTCAGAAGAAGTCATTTCGCCTTCGAAATGAATCTTATTTTGCGGATGATATTGAAGCGTTAACAGATATAAATTGCGCAGACATTGCAAAAGAATATCCTTCTCAATGGTTGAAAAAGGTTCGTTTCTATTAACAATAATTTGCAAGTTTTTAATGGTTTGTGCTAACTCCTGACGGATTTTTTCGTTTTGTTCAAAACTATTCATAAGTTAATGGTTAAAGGTCATAAAGTTTTTATAAATTTGCACTTTCAAAAAGCCTTCAAAAATACAATTATTTTTTTAAAGTCATTACAAAAAAATGTTCTTAGAAAATAAAGCAAATAGAAATATCAATCGGGGGTGGATAGAAGTGGTTTGCGGTTCTATGTTTTCGGGGAAAACGGAAGAATTATTGCGGCGTATTCGTCGTGCCAATTTTGCCAATCAGAAAATAGAATTGTTCAAACCTGCAATTGATGTGCGCTATGCTGAGGAAGAGGTGGTTTCGCACGATTCCACATCCATGATTTCCACTCCCGTACACAACTCTGCCGAGATTTTGATCTATGTGAACTTGGATACAGTAGAGGTTGTGGGTATTGATGAAGTGCAATTTTTTGATGAAGGCATTGTCGATGTTTGTAATAAGTTGGCTGATAATGGCATTCGCGTTATTGTGGCAGGTTTGGATATGGATTACACAGGGAAGCCGTTTGCCTCAATGCCGCAGTTGATGGCCGTGGCGGAATATGTTACCAAAACGCACGCAATTTGTGTGAAATGCGGGGATTTGGCACAATATTCCCATCGTCTGGTGGCCAATAAAAAACAGGTTCTTTTAGGAGAAAAAGATAGCTATGAACCCCTCTGCCGACACTGCTATAATGAGGTGCGAAGGATGGAGGAAGATGAAAATAGTAAAGATTTTGAAGAAAAAGAGGAAATATTAGAATAATATTTGTATCTTTGCCCGTTTTTTCTAAACTAATAATAAGAAAGTTATGAAAAAGTGTTTTTTTATCTGCTCGCTGTCTCTTGCCATAGGTATCTTATTTTCTGCTTGTAGCCGTGAATGTGTTTGTACTACCACTTATCAAACAGTTACGGTCAACGAGAGTAAGGTGAGCGAAATGGGCAGAATGTCTGCCAAAAGTTGTGAAGAATATAACGGGAGCTATGCAGATAGCGACGGCGTTCTTCGCACCATTACTTGTAAATTGGATTAAGAACAATTAAATTATATAAAAATGAAAAAAGTATTAAGTATTTGTTTATTGGCAGCATTTGTTGTCGCTTTTTCTTCTTGCCACAAAAATTGTGTTTGTAAAAAAACTTATAATCCGGCGGGGTTGGATACCACGATTGTTGAGGAATATGAGGCCGTTAAGGATTATAGCAAAAAAGAGTGTGAATCATTGAGTGTAAAAGATTCTACAGAAGAATCCTCCATCGCTTTTGAATGCGTTTATGGGAAATAATTTTTGTTGATGATAAATTTTAGGCTGTCTTTTTAAGATGGCCTTTTTTTTTAGTAATGGAAAGTCTATCGAATGAAGAAATGGTGCAATCCAAAACTGTTTTGGAAGTGATTGCAGTGGCAGCAGAATTTTGCCGGTTTATTGATAAAATTGACAATCAGGAACAAACGGAAGTTTTTGGCTTCTTGCAGAAAATCCTGACGGCCTTGTATCTGAAAGGGAGCCTGCTCTCCGCTATTGAGGTGGATGATGAAGAGGCAAATGAACGCTTCGTTACAGAAGAAGAATATGAAACATTGCGCTACCAACTGTCCCGGTACTTCGATAGCAAAGACTATTTTACTGCCGTTGATTTCGTTTCAGGGAATACGGAATCTATGCCTGTTTCTTTATCAGAATTATTGTGCGACATTTATCTTGATTTGAAAGATTTTTTAATTCTGTATTCTAAAGAAAGTTTGGCAGCGAAAGAGAATGCTGTGGCGAATTGTTACTATTATTTTCAAACCAATTGGGGGTTGAAGTTGACGATGGTACTGCCATACATACATTATATATTATCGCAACAAGTGGTTCAAAACGATGAGTATTAAAGAATGAAGAAGTATTATCAATGGCAGGACAAAGAGGGCTTCCTCTATGCCGACACCGCCGACCTGAAACGGGAGTTGCAAAAACAGAAAGAGTTGCTCCAAAATTATTGGGAGTTGTTTGATGATTTGGAAAGTCCCGACTATGTGGCTCGAGGCAACGGCTTTTGCGATACGAAATATAGCGAGAACTTTGTAAACGGGCAAATCGAAAAAATTCAAGCCAAAATCGCCCAAATCGAGAAGTGGATCGTAGAAAGAAACCAGACAAATGAAAACTAAACGTGTATTTATTGGCATTTTTGGCCGCCGCAATCAAGGGAAAAGTTCGTTGATTAATGCGGTCGCCGGACAAAATATTGCGATTGTATCGGATATCGCCGGAACCACCACCGACCCCGTGAAAAAAACGATAGAGATTTTTGGTATCGGGCCCGTTGTCTTGGTGGATACCGCCGGCATCGATGACTGCGGTGAACTCGGTTTGAAAAGAAAGAAAAAAACGGAGGAGGTCCTCAAAATAATTGATGTCGCCGTACTCGTTATTTCCGACAACCTCTTCTCAAAAGAAGATGAACATTTGCTTCTCGCCTTCCAACAGCAAAATATCCCTTTCGCTATTGTTCACAATAAAGCAGATGTGGCACCATTGTCGCCCGAATTGCAAAAACAACTCTCTTCATGGAATGCCCCCGTTTTAGAATGTAGCGCAGAAAAAAATACCGGAATCCAGCAACTGGTGGAAGCATTGGTGAAAATCACACCGCCGTCGGCGTACCAAAAAGATTCCTTGATAGGCGACCTTGTGCAACCTCGCGACCTCGTCGTTTTGGTGATGCCCCAAGACGATGAAGCTCCCGAAGGACGACTGATACTGCCCCAAGTGCAAGTGATTCGCGACCTGTTGGATTACCATGCCATCCCCATCGCCTTGCAACCTGAAGAGTTGTCACACTTCCTCTCAATTGCTACTCCAAAATTGGTGATTACCGATAGCCAAGCCTTTGACACGGTGTCAAAAAATATCCCCGAACAGATTCCCTTAACGAGTTTCAGTATCATCTTAGTGCGCGCTAAAGGTTTCTTTGATGAGTTTTTAAAGGGAACAAAAATGATTGATAATCTGAAAGATAATGATAAGATATTGATCTTGGAGTCTTGTACACATATCACTTCTTGTGAAGATATCGGGCGACATAAAATCCCTCATTTGTTGCAAAAAGTTACGCAGAAAAAATTGCAATTTGATTTTATTTCCGCTCTGGATTCCCTTCCTGAAAATCTGTCCCAATATGCTCTTGCGATACAGTGCGGAGGTTGCATGGTTACCAAACGTCAGCTGCAAAGCCGTATGAACCAATTGGTTGAGAATAATATCCCTATTAGCAATTATGGACTTGCCTTGGCTTATCTTACAGGAATATTTGATAGAGTAACGAAAATATTTCAACCGCTATGACCCGTACGGAAAAGAATAAGTTGAAAAAAATAGTGGACTTTTATAACGAAAACGGGTTCGATTACACCACGGAAGAGATAGGTCAAGCGGTGGGTATCACTAAAAAAACACTCTTTAATCGTTATGGAAGCAAGAAAAATATGGAGCTGAAGGCGATTGCCCTGTTCCAGGAGCAACTGGTGGAGAGAATGGAGGCAAAGATCATTTTATGTAATAATAGTGTGGAATCCATCATTTTATTGATGGATGAAATATATACAATAAGCAAAAAATCGCCATTTTTTTTTCTATAAAATCACACAACAAGGTTACCATAAGAATCTGTATCTTTTGATGGAAAAATTGATTGTTGACGGTCAGAACAAACACTTTTTTATCAAGGATTTGAGTATCCCATTGTTTGTGGATTTTTATTTTCAGACGCTGTTTTCTTTCATAAGAAAAGGCAATTTCTGTGCAGATATCATCACCTATGTAATGTCGCCGCTTCTCACAGACAAAGGGAAAGAGGCTTTGAACGATATGGATATTGAAAACCTGATATTCGGGAACCCCTTGTTGCCGTCCATAGGTGAAATGGAGTAAAAAAAAGAGGGGTGTTCAACCCCTCCAGTCTATTTTATAAAATATTAACCCAAATAAGCTTTTAAATTCTTGCACTTGGAAGCGTTTTTCAAACGGCGGATCGCCTTCTCTTTAATTTGGCGGACGCGCTCACGGGTGAGATCAAATTTCTCGCCAATCTCTTCCAAAGTCATCGGATGTTTGCTGTCCAAACCAAAATATAGTTTGATGATATCGGCTTCCCGCTGGGGTAGGGTGGAGATGGTACGATTGATTTCCAATTTCAAAGATTCGTACAATAACCCTTTGTCGGGGGTTGGCGACTCTTCTGATTTCATCACATCGTACATATTATTATCCTTATCTTGTGTCAGGGAAGCATCCATTGAAAGATGACGGGAAGAATTACGCATGGAGTCTTTCACCTCCGCTTCTGTAATGTCAAGCAAGTTGGCGATTTCATCGGCGCGGGGTTCTCTTTCGTACTCTTGTTCCAAAAAAGCGTATGCCTTGTTGATTTTATTGATCGTGCCAATTTTATTCAAAGGCAAGCGCACAATTCTCGATTGTTCAGCTAACGCCTGAAGAATGGATTGGCGGATCCACCAAACAGCGTATGAAATAAATTTGAAACCACGGGTTTCATCAAATCTTTGAGCCGCTTTAATTAACCCTAAATTCCCCTCATTGATTAAGTCAGGAAGGCTAAGTCCTTGATTTTGATATTGTTTTGCAACTGAAACAACAAAACGGAGATTTGCTTTTGTTAATTTTTCAAGCGCCATTTGGTCGCCATCTTTAATCTTTCTTGCTAATTCCACCTCTTCTTCTGCAGTAATCAACTCCACTTTGCCAATGTCATGTAAATATTTGTCTAACGAAGCGGTTTCACGGTTGGTAACCTGTTTTGTGATATTAAGTTGTCTCATATTCAATAAAACTTTTGCGCCCTTGTACGCTCTTTTTTGTCTTTTGTTACAAGATGAACCATAACAATTTGAAGCGCCATTTGGTTCAAAAAAAAGTTTGCAAAGGTACTTTTAATTTTTTCTTTGTCAGTTTAAAATGAAAAATATATTTTATATTATAAAATATTGATTTATAAATATTTACTTTTATTATCGGTGGATATTGAAGGATATGTGGCGGGTGATGAGTTACTTTTTTTGCAAAAATGATTGGAAAAATTTCTTGAAAAAGAACATTCTGGAAGAAACAGGGAATTACCATATTTTTTATAGAAAAATGATATAACTACTTTAAATTTTTTTTACTTTTGTTTCGTTTTTTATGGCGTTAGCAAAAATTATTAAAATATTATAAATAAATAACTTACAATGAAAAAGAAAATTTTAATGGCGTTAGCCCTGTTATTTCCTTTCTTTGTTCATGCCAGTGAAGCGGATTTGACCTTGCCCGATTTCACCACCGTTAATTTTTTTAATGCGGCATTAACAGGGAAGGCCCTTCTTTTATGGGGGGCAATTATTGTGATTTTGGGGTTGGTTTTTGGTCTGATCCAAGTGGTTCGTATCAAAAAGAAACCGGTACACTCTTCAATGAAGAATGTGTCATCCACGATTTACGAAACCTGCAAGACTTATTTGTTGCAACAAGGTAAGTTCCTGCTTATTTTGTTTGCAATCATTGGGATTGCCATCTGTTTCTACTTCGGATTTTTGAGTGGGAAAGCGGTTCCCCAAGTGCTGACCATTCTCTTATGGACCATTTTGGGTATTGCTGGTTCGTATGTGGTGGCATGGTTTGGCATCCGTATCAACAATTTCGCCAATAGCCGTACAGCTTTTGCTTCCTTGAGAGGGAGACCATGGCCGGTGGTGGCATTGCCATTGCAATCGGGTATGAGTGTCGGTTTATTGCTGATTACCATTGAATTGATATTGATGTTGGTGATATTGATGTTTGTGCCTGCCGAAAGTGCCGGCGCTTGTCTGATCGGTTTCGCCATCGGTGAATCGTTGGGCGCCAGTGCCTTGCGTATTGCCGGCGGTATTTTCACCAAAATTGCTGATATCGGTTCCGATTTGATGAAAGTGATTTTCAAGATTGGGGAAGATGACCCGCGGAATCCCGGGGTGATTGCCGATTGTACAGGCGACAACGCCGGTGACAGTGTCGGCCCTACTGCCGATGGCTTTGAAACCTATGGCGTTACAGGTGTGGCACTGATTTCTTTTATCATTCTTTCTATTCAATCGGTGGAATTGCAAGCATTGCTCATCGTTTGGATTTTCGCTATGCGTATCTTGATGGTCTTCACTTCGGTGCTCTCATACGGCATTAATGATTTGATATCCAAGGCAAAATATAAGAATGCGAACAATTTCAATTTTGAAAATCCATTGACCTCTTTAGTATGGATTACCTCTATTGTTTCTATCATTGTTACATTCTGTATCAGCTACCTGTTATTTAATAATTATGGTTTCGCTACGGAAAATTCAGCTTTGGCTACGGCACAAGTTTCACCGAATATGTGGTGGCGCTTGGCCTCTATTATTAGTTTGGGCACCTTGGCGGCTGCCATTATTCCCGAATTTACGAAAGCGTTCACCAGCTCTAATTCGCGGCACGTTCAAGAAGTGGTTACCGCTTCTCGCGAAGGAGGTGCTTCCCTTACCATTCTTTCCGGTATGGTAGCGGGTAATTTTAGCGCATTCTGGAAAGGGATTGTGATGGTTGCCTTGATGTTGGCTGCCTTCTTCTTCTCCGCTCAAGAATTGGATATCTTTGGAACCTACTATTCCATCTTCGCTTTCGGGTTGGTGGCTTTCGGATTCCTCGGCATGGGCCCCGTTACCATTGCGGTAGATAGTTATGGCCCGGTAACCGACAATGCACAGTCTGTTTTCGAACTCTCACAAATAGAGAATCTCCCCGCTATTAAATCGGAAATAGAGAAGGATTATGGCTTTACTCCTGATTTTGAAAAAGGCAAATATTTCTTGGAAGCCAACGATGGCGCCGGAAATACCTTCAAGGCAACAGCCAAGCCTGTGTTGATAGGTACTGCCGTTGTGGGAGCCACTACCATGATTTTCGCTATTATCTTGATGCTCAATCATTTTAATATGCTTCAATTAAGTCTGACCGATGCGCCTGTTATTTTGGGATTTATTACAGGTGGTGCTGTAATCTATTGGTTTAGTGGTGCTTCAATGCAAGCAGTTACAACGGGTGCTTATAGGGCGGTTGAGTTTATCAAGAAAAACTTGAATCTGGATAAATCACAAGCCGATATTGAAGACTCTAAAACGGTAGTCCGCATTTGTACCAAGTACGCGCAACAAGGAATGTGGAATATCTTTGCCGTTATCTTCTGTCTTACCTTGGCCTTCGCTTTCTTCGATCCTAATTTCTTCGTCGCTTATCTGATTTCAATCGCTATTTTTGGCCTCTTCCAAGCCATTTATATGGCCAATGCCGGCGGAGCATGGGACAATGCCAAAAAAGTAGTGGAGGTGGATTTGAAAGAGAAAAATACCGACCTGCACGCGGCAACAGTCATCGGCGATACAGTTGGAGATCCCTATAAAGATACTTCTTCTGTGGCCATGAATCCTATTATTAAGTTCTCTACCTTGTTTGGAATGCTCGCAGTTGAAATAGCCATCATGATGAAACTGACCGCGCAAGGCGTAATGAATAGTTTGGGGGAATATATTCCTGATGCACCAGAAATGGCAACTACAGACTATACTCCTTATATCGGTCTTTTCTTTCTCTTGATTGGTCTGTTTTTCGTCTATCGTTCTTTTTATGGAATGCGCATCAAAAAAGATGAAAAGAAAAAATAGTCAGAGAATATTTTGATACAAGAAAACTCCTCTAAAATTCAATTTTTGGGGGAGTTTTTTTTGTTGAAAGTCAAAAGTTTTTTATTCTTAACAAAAAAAGTGGCAATATTCAAGAAATCCACTTTTTTTATGTGATGACATGATAAAATATTGAAAAATCAATATTTTATATTTTATATAAAATGGCTTCACATCCTTGTTCGTTTCGTTGTTATCAATCTGTTTTTTAAACAGTTTTTTGTTAGTATTTATCCTAAAAGTGGCTGTTTTTTTATAAAAATAGCAGGAATTTTGCAACAAGTTATGTTTTGTGAGAAAAAAGTGTAAAAATGTAATATTAATATACAATATGAAAAAGTGTTTTTTAACTTCTCTTTTGACATTGTTGGTGGGGTGTTGCTTTTCACAAGGACAGGTGGAAATGGTCGGGTTGGTTTCGGGCTTTTCCACTGTTGGCAACATATCGGAATCCATAGGCCAGACATTTTATCAGCTTTCCCCTTCGGGAACGCCTGTCAGTCGTGTTACGGAAGGGCTACAGCAGGGTTTCTTTGTGGAAAACGTTGACACATTATTGTTGTATGCAACCGAAATGGGAACATATACGCCAGGCAACAACGATGTGGAATCTACTACGGTGGAGGGTTACGATGAATTGATTCACCGCCAAGTGTACCAACTTACTTGTCCTGACGATTATGAACACGAAATGGATGCTCCAGGGGCATTAACCTATGAAGTTACCCTTCCAGAACCAGAAGTGATTCCTAATGACGGCAAAGTGCAATTGACGCTTGATAAAGATAACCCATACGCCTATCCCGTGGGGGAAACAACAACCTCTATATGGACAGCCTCCGTTGCTAACCTACAAAAAAACTGCGATGTAGCAGTTATTATCAAAAACTTCAATTGTGCTTCCTTGTCACCTATCCAAGATTATGAAGGACATAATTACCCTGTAGTTGGACTGGGCAATTTTTGCTGGATGGCGAAGAATCTTCGTGCTGAACGCTATGGGGATGGTAGCGACATCCCCGATGTGATGACGCTTCCAGCCGAACTTTTCCCGGGAATTAACATTTTGGAGGAACTCGGGCACTTATATACATGGGATGCAGCTACAGCCTACAATTCCCCACAAGGTGTTTGTCCCGACGGATGGCATATTCCTACTGAAGAGGAAATGAATTATGTGCTGACACAATTTGAACCCACCTCGTTGATGACCGAAGAATATTGGGTTCCAACGGGAGGTACGGATGATTACGGTTTCTCAGTTCTTCCTGGCGGTTTCTACAATGCTGAAACAAATAACTATGAAAGAACATTGGTTAATGCCTATTTCTGGACAATTAAGGAGTCGGGAATGATGGCTATATCTTGTGCATTCGGAGCTTCATGCGGCACCATGGTGATGGTTCCGGGATTAAAAGAGAATGGCTTAAGTGTGAGATGTGTTATGGATTATTAGTTTTTGAGAAGAAAGGATTAGAAGATTAAAAATTAAAATTAACAAATAAAACTAAATGAAATGAAAAAATTATTAACGCTTTTAGTAGTGATGATTTTTGGATTGGTGAGTTTGTGGGCACAAACGCCTACATTGAGCTACCAATCGGTTGTACGAGACGAGAACAACCGTCTTATACAAAATACCGCCATCGATCTTACCGTTCAGATCTTGGAAGGGAATGAACTAAAGTATCAGGAAACAAGAACGGTAACCACGAACCAAAATGGTGTGGTGAGTTTCGCTATTGGCGATGCCAACCGCCAAACTAATGTGGAAGAGTTGACCAACGTGGTCAACTGGAATGGGGCAACCATCAAGGTTACCTATCATCTGGCGGATGGCGATGTGGTTGTCCCCACCGTTGTAACGGCCGTACCATACGCTCTGCAAGCAGGAAATGCACAGGCAACAGAATCTGACCCCGTGTTCACCGCTTGGGATAAAAGCTACAACGATTTAACCAACAAACCGGACATCAACAATGCCACGTTGACCATCAAGCAAGGGGAAACCACGTTGGGAACCTTTACGGCCAACGCCGCCGAAGCAGTGAATGTAACCATTCCCGAACCCGCTGCACAAGTACAGGCCGACTGGACGGAAACAACAACGACCAATGCCGCCTATATCCAAAACAAGCCTGCACTTGCCACGGTAGCCACCAGCGGCAGCTACGACGATTTGAGCAACAAACCGGATCTTTCCATCTATGCCACCAATACACATCTTAATGATACATTGGGATACTATACGAAAACAACCGACCTCTGCACTACCATTGAGGCTAACTGCACCAATGTGGCATTGAAAAATGCTGACAATGAGTTTACAGGCACCAATATCGTACCTCGCGGCTTCGTTATTTCTGGCGATAATGCCACCAATGGCACCAATTGCAACAATGTGGTAGTGAACGCCTGCGATCTCTGGACAATATTCGATAGCTTGAGCAGACGGATAACGGCGTTGGAAGAAGAACTTGACGCATTTAAGAATGCTACCCCTCCTGTGTTTAACAGTATCAGTTTGAGCGAAGTTACAACCACTTCATTGAAAGTAACCTCCTCCTTTACCAGCCCGGGCGTGGATATTACTTCCTATGAATGCTGCTACTCTAAAAATAGCGATATGAGTGAAAGTACTTGTGTTACAGGAAATGAATCTGAAATCACATTAAGCGGTTTGGATCCTTATACACAATATTATGTAACGGTTTCGGCTACCAATATGCTGGGTACCGCCACTTCAACGGTCGCTGATACCAAAACGCTTGCAAACGCTCCTACAGGTACGGTTAACGGAACAACCACAACCCCTTCGGGTATTACTGTAACATTGAGTAGTCTTAATTTCAAGGAACCGGGAGAAGGAACGGTACAAATATTCTACAAGAAGAAGACAGAGGCCACCTGTGGCACCAATATTGCTGACTACACTGCGCTCACAGCTTCTGAAACAATATCCAATGGTACGCCTTATAATCAAACCATTTCATCTTTGGAAGATGAAACAGTCTATTGTGTGATTGTGAAATTGCAAAATGTGGACAATATCACCTATACGGATCCTATTGAAGTAACCAGCGGGGCATCAAATGAGTTTGTGATTACATCCCAATACTATTCCGATATAGAAGATGATGATATCTGGATTTGTAGAAATGCCCCCGTCTCAGTAACCTATACCGCTAATCCTTTAGTCGGCGATATTGATGATTATGAGGATTTTACTTGGCGTTATTACCAATCTGATAATGCAGCCGAGAATCATTATGCACTTCCAACAGTGTCTTCGGATGTTGCAGATGGAAGCAATTATACGATAACCATTTCTGCTACTTCTAGTTCCCACGATGCAATTAGTATTGAGTGTACGGCAAAACATAAGGTTACGGGGGCTTTGATAAAGGGTAAATGGGAAGATTTGAGAACACGCAACGATATCCAACATGATATTCCAAGCACCAATTTCAACGTGAATTATCTTACTGTTACTGCGCTGACAAGCTACTCTAAGGTTGACTGGGGTGACGGCTCTGCAGTTCAAGAAGGGGTAGCGTACGGGACAGAACACCTGTATCAAGAGGAAGGCACCTATACGGTTACACTTATTAACATCCATCCTTCTTCAATTTCTACTGGCTGTATCGCTACGGGAACGGTTACGGTGGTTACTCCCCCTGAAAGTATCTATAAGTGTGCTGTAACTACTGCCCACCAAGGAACAGATTATGAAAACAATGGTTATGACAGTGGTAGCGGTGCTGCCAACGATGGTTATGAGGAAACAGATGCTTCGGGCAATATTACTTCAGTTACCGATTACGACGGCAATGTATATCCTGTAGTTCAAATTGGCTCACAGTGCTGGCTCGCAGAAAACGTAAAATGCGCTCATAGCCCAATAACCAACAGCAATATCGTTAATCATCAAGGGTTGGCTGATGGCTCTTATTTTAAAACAAGACATGGCAAGTCCGCCCATTGGTACCATAATGATCCTGCTACTTATGAATCTTTAAATTATGGATTATTGTACAATTATTGTGCTGCTATGGACTTTTATAATAATGATGAATTTAGTACTAATGCAGTAACGGGTTGGGATGCAAGTTCAAAAGTTAATTCTCCTCATCGTGGAATTTGCCCGAAAGGATGGCATATCCCAACGAATGACGAATGGACAACATTGAAAAATAATGAAAATGCTAATCAAGCTGTGAAATTAGTTGGTGATGGATGGCCAGCAGAATCGCAGTCTGGCGGATATTGTAGTGCTCCTTGTCCATGTGGAACTGTAAACCATAATTTAAGCGGTTTTTCGGCACTGCCGGCAGGTTATGTGACGGGGAATAATTTAGACCAAGAAAAAATTAATGCTACCTATTTTTGGTCTGCTACTTGTAATACTTATTGCGGCTATGCAGCGATTGGTCAAAACTCCTCATCGTTGGGCATACAAACTAACGGTGACTTTCGGTGGTTGCATTCTGTCCGCTGCGTCCGCGACAGCGAATAAACGGCAAATTGAAATTTGAAAAGTGAGAATGGGGGAATCTGCAAGTGCAGGTTTCCCTGTTTTTTTTCATCTTACATACTAAGCAAACCTATAAAGGACAAAACATTTATCTCCTACCATTTCTGTCCGCCAAACTTATGGCCTTGATGAAAAAAACGTTAAAAAATGCACATCGGGCATCGTGCCAGAGGCACGAGATTCTAGTAACCTCAGACAAGGCTGTCAGGCCGCAGTCTGGGGTGTGGAGCTGCGGATTGTACGGGCGTGCGGGAGCACGCTACGTATCATCAGGTAGCGCTTATGTCGCGTCTCTTCGAGACGCTATTGCCGTACCGCGCATCCCTACCCCAGACTGCACTTCACTTCGTTCCGCTTGTCTGAGGTTACTGAGATTGTGTGCCTTTGGCACACGAAGAGTACGATATTATTTATCATACTGATAATCATTAATTTATATTGTATATACACTGCCCCCATCCCGCCGCCCAACTTCTGGCCTTGATGAAAAAAACGTTAAAAAATGCACATCGGGCATCGTG